>DATJFA010000416.1:0-19701 GCA_035496015.1 Terriglobales bacterium
GTGGTTCTGGAACACCCAGGAGCGCTCCGAAGCTTCGAAAGGAGCGGTCCAGATGCCGAAGGTCAGGCCCAGGTGCCGCACATTGTCGCCAATAAACTTCATGCCCATCGGGAAATTGGTGGCGTTGGGTGTGGCATATTCGCCGCGTGCGTACTGGTAGCCTTCGTCAATATGGAAATACGTGTAGCCGAGCTGCTTAAGGTTCTGGGCCAGCCACTGGGCATTGGTTAATGCGGTTCCCTGGGTGAGGCCGAAGTAATAGGCAGTCCAACTCCACCAGCCGATGGGAGTGGGAGCGCTCACGCGAGCGTGGTGCAGAGTACGGATGGCCTCGCCATAGTTTTCCAACTGGGCATGGTAATCCGCCCCTGCCGCGACCATCAGAGGCTCAGCGGATAGAGATTCACCCGGTCCCACCGGCAGGCTCAGGTCAATCTGGTCGTCGGGAGGCGCGTTTTTCAGCGACTCACCCTTCAAAATCTCGGTGGTGCCAGTGGACTCCACATCGTAGGAGGCGACGTGCGGTTCGGGCGTGGTTTGGGCTTTGAGATGAAAGATGGTAAGAAAGCGCTCCGAACTGAGTACGCCCAGGAACAGGCTCTGCCCGCTCTGCCGGTTGAAGATGAGCTGGCTGCCTACGGCCCGGTGCATGCCGTTGGCGGGCTCGGCCAGGTCCATGATCTTCATTGCCGGCCGGTCTTCGCTGTAGCTGTCGGAGAGCACGCGGTCAGCCGAGGCCGGCCCGTTCAGGTTTATAATCGGCTCTCCCAGCCCTTCGATGACGCGGATTTGCTGCACTCGCAGTTGTTTGTCTGTTGTGTTGTGGACTTGCACACCAATGCTGCCGTAGGGCTGGTGATCGTAAAGCCGAAGCGAGCAGACCAGGTCGGGCTGGCCGCTCAGCCCGGTATGGGTGACCGTGAGCATGTGCCCAGCGCCCAGATCGTCGGCAAAACCGCTTTGCGCGACCTCGTGCTTAGGGTAGGCAGCGGCAGGCAGCATGCGGAAATCAACCAGCGCCGCCACTTGGGCATGCAACGCGGGCGCGGCCGCGCCGTGCGCGCTGATCGAGTAGGAGCCGTCGGAAGCCACGCTGATTTCCAGGCCGGCATTGCGCACGCTGGCCAGGGGCCGGGCAGGAGCGGCCCGCTTCTTCTTGCGGGCGCCCCAGGCGGGAAGCAGGAGAACAGGCAGGAAAAGAAGGCTGGCGACCAACTTTCGAATGCTTTCCATTTTCACCTCGGTCCCGGGAGTGTCCAAAGTCCGGCTGGTCTTTGGCGGCGCCCTGGCCGCCTTGGATCTCCCTCCCCCAAATTGTGGGAAACCATACGTTGTATATGAAAATTCGGCAGCCGTCCAGAAACTTGTAAAAGCGAAGCGAGAGAGAAAGTTTCTCTTGACAGGTTGGCCGGAACGAAACTAAAAGTAATAGTCCGTAAATCTTTGTAAGGCTACTCAGCCTCCCCATGTTTCCCCGGGGGAGCATGGACGCACGCAGCACAACTTCGAACCCGGGTAGGAGCCTCGCTATGCGCCGCGCTATCAACTTCTCTTCGCGTCTTCTGCTAATCCTGTTGGCCTGCCTGAGCCTCACCGCGGGGCTGTGGGCCCAGAAGGATACCGGCACCATCGCCGGCACAGTCACCGATCCTTCCGGCGCAGTGCTGGCCGGCGCCAAGGTGTTAGTGACCGACGTGGACCGTGGCGGCGCCTTCACCACCACCACCAATCAGTCGGGCGAGTATGTCGCCAGCCCGCTGAAGATCGGCCGCTATACGGTGACGGTGGAGCACAGCGGCTTCAAGCGGGCCGTCTCCCAGCCGGTGACTCTGGACGTGCAGCAGCGGGCGGTGGTCAACGTCAAGCTGCAACTGGGCCAGGCCACCGAATCGGTAGAGGTAACAGGATCGGCGCCGCTGCTGGAAACCCAAACCTCGGAACTGGGGCAGGTGGTGAACGCGCGGCAAGTCTCCAACCTGCCGCTGAACGGCCGCAACTTCGCCCAGTTGGCGCTGCTTACCGCCGGGACCACGCCCAGCGAACCGGGAGCGCGCGACGAGCAGAGCTTCGGCTTTAGCGCCGGCGGAGCCCGCTCGCTGCAGAACAACTTCCTGCTCGATGGTATTGACAACAACTCCAACCTTCCCGACCTGCTCAATGAGAGCAATTACGTTATTCAGCCGCCGGTGGACGCACTGCAGGAATTCAAGGTGCAGACCAACGCCTATAGCGCTGAGTTCGGCCGTGGCAATGGCGCCATTGTGAACGCGGTCATTAAGTCAGGAACCAACAGCCTGCACGGCAGCGGCTGGGGCTTTTTGCGCAACAACGTGCTCGATGCCCGCAACTTCTTCGACCCGATCGGCCCTACCCCGCCCTATGAGCAGTATCAGTTTGGCGGCACCCTGGGCGGCCCCCTGTTTATTCCCCACGTCTATGACGGGCGGAACAAGACATTCTTCTTCGTGGACTACGAGGGCCTCCGCATCCATCAGGCCGACACCCAGACTCTACTAGTGCCTGACGCCCTACAGCGTGCCGGTAATTTCGCCAGCTTGCTCGATACCAGCACGCGAACCGGAGTGGACTGCAATGGCCGCCCCACCTACGGGGGTGAGCTTTTCGACACGCGTCTGACGCAGACTAGCGCCGGCAGCCCTACCGGACTGTGCGGCGTGCCCATTGGCGGCTACACAGCGGGCGGCCTGCCCACGAATATCATCCCGGCAGGCAAGATTGACCCGTTGGCGGCAAAACTGATGGCTCTGTTCCCCGCGCCCAACGTTTCCGGCAATCCCGCTTTCAACTACGTTGCCAACCCCGTAGAAAACACGCACCGGTCCAATTTCGACACGCGCATTGACCAGAAGTTCTCCGACAGGGATAACGCCTTCATCCGCTTCAGCTACGAAGACCAGCCCCGCATCATTCCTTCACCGTTCCAGAGCAGCATCGCCGACGGGGGCGGCTTCTTCAGCGGCATTGAAGACAACTCCTACCGCAGCGTCGCCCTGAGCGAGACCCACGTCTTCCGGCCCACCCTGGTGAACGAGTTCCGCTTCGGTTACAACCGGGTCAACTCGCACCGCTTTCAGTTCAACTTCGATAAGGACATCTCCGGGCAGATCGGCTTCCCCGGCGTGCCCTTTACCCCGATCAACGGCGGCTTGCCCCAGCTCAACTTTGACGACGGCAGCGCGCCTACCTTGGGCAGCCCCACCTTCCTGCCGTCCGTGGAATTGCAGAACACCTATGTGCTCTCCGACAACCTGACTTGGGTAAAGGGAAGGCATACGGTGAAGTATGGGACCGAGATACGGCGCGAGGAGTTCACTATCTTCCAGCCCGCTGAATCGCGCGGCTTCGAGGGTTTCAGTAACGGTTTTACGGACAATCCCGCCACTCCCGGCACGGGCGGCTTTGGCCAGGCTTCCTTCTTGATCGGACTGGCCGACGGCGGCGGCATCAATAACTTGCACAATGTGGACTACCACCGGCCTATTTACGCCTTCTACACCCAAGATGACTGGCGAGTGACCCAGAAGCTGACCCTGAACCTTGGTCTGCGCTATGAACTGTTCACCACAGTCAAGGAGAGGTTCAACGAGCAGGGGACCTTCGACCTCAATAATCCCACAACCCCGACCATCATTGTGCCCAAGGGCCAGACCATGCAGTTGACACCGACACTGGCCTCCCAGATCAGGGTCTCCCCCACGGGCAGCAGCGGCCTGGTTCCGGTGGATACCAACAACTTCGCTCCGCGCATCGGCTTCGCCTATCAGTTGACACCCAGCACCGTGGTGCGCGGGGGCTACGGCATCTTTTATGGCGGACAAGAAAACGGTCCCTATTCCAATCCCAGTCCCGGCTTCAATCCACCGTTCTTCGTGACACAGTCGTTCAACTCCCCTTGCGGTGCGGCCTCCGCCAACCCGGCCCTGTTTGCCTCCGGCAACGACTGCGCTGTGCCGGGGATCAGCAATCTTCCCGGCGGCATTCCCGGTTCCGCCGGCATTTCCGTAGGTTTCCCCGCAACCTCGCTCACCGACCCTAACACTCCCACCCTGTTCACTGTGGATCCACGCCTGGTGACGCCTTACATGCAGCAGTGGAACTTCGGGATCGAGCGGCAACTGGGCGGCGACACCATGCTGCAGATCACCTATGCCGGCTCCAAAGGAACCAAGCTGTTCACCTTCTATAACGGGAACCAGGCTGATCCCTCGCCCGATCCTAACGCTGCCTTCGCTCCGCGGCGCCCCGTGCCCGCCATTGACACCAGCGTCAGCCTATTTGCCTCCGATGGCGGCTCCAAATACAACTCTCTGCAGACCCGCCTGGAGAAGCGCTTCACCCACGGCTTTTCCCTGCTGGCCAGCTACACCTACTCCAACGCCGAGGACAATGCGTCCAATGCCAACCTGGGGTCGCAGAATAACGACGGCTTCCGCTGGTTCAAGCATCCCGAGTGGGAATGGGGCCATGCCTCGTTCGACGTGCGGCACCGCTTTACGCTGAGTTACATCTATCAACTGCCTTTTGGCCACGGTCAGCGCTTCTTGAGCGGGGCCAGCGGCGCGGCAGAGCAGATTCTCGGCGGCTGGCAGGTGGCTGGAATTACGACCATCTCCTCCGGCAACTGGTACACACCGGTGGATGGCAACGGCGGTTTCGCCAACTCCGATGGGGGGCAGCTGCCGAATGTGGTAGCCGATCCCAACAGCAGCCGCCATTGTCTGCCGGGCACGTTCTTCAATACCTGCGCCTTTGTGGATCCGCCGCTGGGCTCCTTCGGCAATGCCGCCCGCAACTCGGTGCTGGGACCCGGATACCAGGAGTGGGACGCCTCCATCTTTAAGACCTTCTCGGTCACAGAGCGGGCCAAGCTGGAATTCCGCAGCGAGTTTTTCAACTTACCCAACCACACCAACTTCCTGCTGTCCAAGTCGGGCCCGCAGGAGAGCAACAACTCCACCGTGCTGGGAGCTTCGCAGTTCGGCTTCCTGACCGCGGCGCGCCCGCCCCGGCAGATTCAGTTTGCTTTGAAGCTTTCGTTCTAATCGCTGCCTGAACTTTTCCTCGGCCGGACTCCTCGCGGGTTCGGCCTTTTTGTCTGCGGTCAAGTTGACTTGCTGCAACGGCAGCCATTTTTATGGAGTCATCCTGAGCCCTTTAGGGGCGAAGGATCTCGCGTGCAGCGCCGCGATGTTCGGGGCCGATTCTGTACAATCCACCTGCATGCCCACCACCGTCCGGTCGTTTGCCAAAATCAACATTGGCTTGTGCATCGGCGCGCGGCGCCCCGACGGCTTTCACGAGCTGCGCACCCTGTACCAGACCATTGGATTGCATGACCGGGTCGTCGTAACGGTAAGCAAAGGCGCCGGAATCGAGTTGCACTGCAACACTCCCGGTGTGCCCCTTGACGAAAGCAATACCTGCTGGCGCATCGTAGAGCGGGCAATGGCGCTGCTGGCAACTCCCGGCCGGGTGCGGATCGAAATCGAGAAACAGCTGCCAGTGCAGGGCGGCTTGGGCGGAGCGTCTTCGAATGCTGTAGCCGCATTGCTGGCCGTGGAGCATGAGCTCAAGCGCGAACTGCCCTTGGCCGATAAATTCGGCCTGGCGGCTGAGGTTGGCTCGGACCTGCCCCTGTTTCTGATTGGCGGCACCGTGCTCGGGGTGGGGCGAGGCGAGGAGGTCTATCCTCTGCCTGAATTGCCAGCCACGGCCTGCGTGCTGGCTACACCCGGCATTGCCGTCTCTACCCCGCAGGCCTTCGCCGACTGGGACCGCACGCAGGAGCAAGACAAATTGACGGGCTGCTTTCCCTCCGATAGAATCAATGTGTTCTGTTCCGCCATTTTCAGCGGTCTGAACGGCTTTTTGTCCCGGCCCCGTAACGCGGCCGGGCGGCATTCCTCCGGTGTCCCTGCCGCGGAGGGCAGGGGCCGGGCCGAGACCCAGCTGCTCGACCTTGTCCGTACCGGGATCGCGAACGACTTTGAACAGGTCGTATTCCCGCAGCATCCCGAACTGGCAAAGGTGAAAGCTATTTTGCAGGATGAGGGGGCGATATTCGCTTCTTTGTCTGGCTCCGGCTCCGCGGTTTATGGGCTGTTCGCCACGCGCCAGGCCGCACAGAAGGCCGCGGGCTCGTTAGAGGCGCAAGGAACCCGCGCCCACGTGACCACGACCGTGTCGCGGAAGGGGTATTGGGAGCAGTTGTTGGTATAGGCGTGAGGAGCGCTCAGGCCTGGCAAGTTTTGGGTTTGAAGTTTCAAAGTTTCAAGTTTTCAAAGTTTCTGGCCCACTCTGGTGAAACCTTGAAACCTGTGAAACTTTGAAACCTGGTCTTTAGGGTTTACTGACAACTGACCACTGGTTTTTGGGCGGTCGACTAATGGTAGGTCAAGTGCCTTTGGAGCACTTTGTCTAGGTTCGAATCCTAGCCGCCCAGCCAGAAAGATCGGAACTACGTTGTAGTTATGGCGGCACCGACAAAACACGAGGGTTGGCAGCGCACTTTGACTCCGGAGACGAGGCAAGCCATGGCGACGATGGCCACCGCAACCGAAAGCAAAACGCAGCAGTCCGAACCCAAGCCGGAACGCAAACCGCAGCGCGCGCGCGTGGACGACAAGTTCAAGATCTTCAGCGGCACCGCCAATCCGCAACTGGCCGACGAGGTCTGCAACTTTCTTGGCCTGGTGCGCGGCCAGGCGCACATTACGCGCTTTTCCGACGGCGAAGTCTACGTGCAGTTGCTGGAGAATGTGCGCGGCGCCGATGTTTTTCTCATGCAGCCCACTTGCTACCCGGTGGATACCCACCTGATGGAGCTGCTGATCATGATTGACGCGCTCAAGCGCGCCTCAGCCCGGCGCATCACCGCCGTGGTGCCGTATTTCGGCTATGCCCGCCAGGACCGCAAGGACAAACCGCGCGCGCCCATCTCAGCCAAGCTGGTGGCCGATCTGCTGACCACGGCCGGCGCCGACCGAGCCTTGATCGTGGACCTGCATGCCCCCCAGATTCAGGGCTTTTTCAATATCCCGGTGGACCACCTGTTCGCCTCGCCGGTGCTGGTGGACTACTTCAAGAAACTGGCCTTGCCTGACCTGACCGTGGTTTCGCCGGATGCGGGCGGCGTGGAGCGGGCCCGCTTTTTCGCCAAGAAGGTGGACGCGCCCCTGGCCATCGTTGATAAGCGCCGCATGGAGATGAATGTTGCCGAAATCATGCACGTCATCGGCGATGTCAATGGCCGCACCTGCTTGCTGATTGACGACCTGATTGACACTGCCGGCACTCTGGTCAAAACGGCCCGCGCCCTGAAGGAAAATGGCGCCAACAGGATTTTTGCCTGCGCTTCCCATCCCGTGCTCTCGGGACCGGCGGTGGACAACCTGGCTACGTCCGATATCGAGCAAGTTGTCGTAACCAACACCATTCCCCTGAGCGAGGCGGCTCGCCGGGAACCCAAAATCAAGGTGCTCTCCATCGCCGGGCTGATCGCGCGCGCGATCCAGTCCATTCACGAGGAGACATCGGTGAGCAAATTGTTCGTGTAAGGCAGGATTCACACATATGGCAACCGCAAACAAGGAAAGCAACGTACTCGAAGCCAAGCCGCGGCAGAGCGGCGGCAAGAACGTAGCCCGGCGCCTGCGCCGCGGCGGTATGGTGCCGGGAGTGGTGTACGGCGCCAAGAAAGACCCGGTCGCGGTGGCGCTCGATCCCAAGCAGATCGCGCGCATTCTGCAGTCGGCCACCGGCCACAACACCATTTTCGATCTGGCCCTCGACGGCGAACGCACTCGCGCCATGATCGTGGACTGGCAGCATGAGCCCATCAAAGGTTCCCTGCTGCACGTGGACCTGAAGCGCATCGCCATGGACCAGAAGCTGCAGGTGCGCGTACCCATCGTGCTCAAGGGCGAGGCCGCCGGCGTCAAGCAGCAGGGCGGAATTCTGGAGCAGGTGACGCGCGAGGTCGAACTGGAGTGCCTGCCGGAAGACATTCCCAGTTCCATCGAAGCTGATGTTACTGAGCTGGTGTTCGGCAAAGTGCTGCGTGTCTCCGACCTGCAGCACAGCGGCAACCTAAAGTTCCTCAGCGACCCCAATCAGCCGGTGGCGCACATCATTTCCGTGAAGGAAGAAGTGGCGCCGACTCCGGAAGTGGCCGCGGCCGAAGCTGCTGCTGCTCCCGCCGAGCCCGAAGTTATTAAGAAGGGCAAGCAGGAGGTTGAGGAAGAGGGCGCCGAGGCTGCTCCGGCCGAGAAGGCAGAGAAGCCGGAGAAGGCCGAGAAGAAGGAAAAGAAAGAGAAATAATGCGCTGCGTTTGTGGCGCGGGCGCGTCGGAGCGGCAACACATCGGAGTATTGGGTGCAACCCAGTGCCGCTCCCACTGCGCACCAGCCCGCAGGGCGAAACAGCTCTTAGCCCAGGGCGTGAGCCCTGGGACAGGCACCGAGAGAACTGCCGAGCCCCGTTGGGGCGGCACCAGGGCAAGGTGACGGGTAACGCGTGAAACTGATCGTCGGGCTCGGCAACCCGGGCATCGAATACCAGTTCACGCCCCACAATCTCGGTTTCCTGACCGTTGACCGCCTGGCCGAGCGCTGGCAGGCCGAGGTTAAGAACCGGCACTGCCAGGCCCTGACAGCGCGCAAGTTAGTTGGCGAGCACGAGGTGCTGTTGGTCAAGCCCGAGACGTATATGAACCTGAGCGGGCTGGCGGTGCGCGAACTGGCGGAAGAGTACGAGGTCAGGCCGGAGCAGGACCTGATCGTCATTTACGACGAGCTGGACCTGCCCTTTGGCGCAATTCGCATCCGGCCTCGCGGTGGAACGGCGGGCCACAACGGCATGGAGTCCATTGTGGGCGCGCTGGGCACGGAAGAGTTCCTGCGCGTTCGCCTCGGCATCGCTCCAGAGCGGAAGGTAGCGGACGGAGCGCGTTATGTGCTGGCCCAGTTTCGTCGCTCCCAGTACAAGGCCGTGGACCAGATGCTGGATACGGCAGCGGACGCGGTGGAAGCCATTTTGCAGGAGGGCGCGGCGGCGGCCATGAACCGCTTCAACCGCAAGCCCGAAACAGAGACGTAGCGCCGGCCTCTGGCCGGCTGTCAGGCGGGGTTCGCTGGCGCTACAGGTTTGGAGAAAACATGCAACGTACCTACGAAGTAATGTTTATTGTTCGGCCCGACATGGGCGAGGAAGATGTGGACAAGCTGGTGTCCACGCTGGAGTCGCAGGTGTCCGCTGCCGGCGGAACTGTCAAGAATGTGGAACGCATGGGCAAGCGCCGCCTGGCCTACTCGGTGCGCGGCTTTCAGGACGGCATGTACGTGCTGTTTACGGTGGAAGGCGGGGGTGACGCCATTCACGAAATGGAACGGCGCCTGCGCGTCACCGAGCCGGTGATCAAGTTTCTCACCGTGCGCGTGGACAAGGAGCAAGCCCGCATGGCCAAGCTGAAAGAGCGGCGCAAGGCCCCGGCCGCGCCTCCGGAGACCGGCGGCGAACCCGCGGCAGTAACGGCATAAACCCGTTTCAAAGTTTCAAGGTTTCAAAGGATGAGAAACCTTGAAACATTCGAAACCTGTGAAACCAGGATTTTCGACTTAAGGAGCAACATGGCAGACGAAACTCAAAGACAGGCAACAGCGGAGGCTCCCGCCGAGGCTCCCCCGCCCGCAGCGCCGGCAGCGCCCGCATCTGCGCCCACTCCCGGACCGCGCGGGGGCCGCGGGCCCGGCGGACCGCGCGAAGGCGGACGCAAGTATTTCCGCCGCAAGAAGGTGTGCAAGTTTTGCGTGGAGAAGATTGACTCCATTGATTACAAGGACTATCGCCTGCTCTCGCAGTTCGTGGCGGAAAGCGGCAAGATCGTGCCCCGGCGGCTGAGCGGCGTGTGCACGCCGCACCAGCGGCGGCTGTCCACGGCTATCAAGCAGGCGCGCAATATTGCTTTGCTGCCGTTCAGCGCTCGCGCGTAAAGCGTGCGGAGGCGTCCTCGCCCGCGATGTGTGGAGCGGGTGTGGCGGCAAGATGCCGCCACGACAGCCGGCGGGACGCCGGCGCTACTTTGTAATCGATAGGAGCACAGTCCCGTAGGGGACGATACAAATTCGGGGCGCAAATCGCCCACGGAGTCATCCATGGAAGTCATTCTGAAGGAAGATGTAAACAAGCTGGGTTCCCGCGGCGACGTGGTCAAGGTTGCCGACGGATACGGCCGCAACTACCTGCTGCCGCGCAAGCTGGCCATCGAGGCCACGAAGAGCAACCGCGCCGTTATCGAGCAGATGAAGGCGGCGGCGGTGCGCCGCTCCGCCCGCGAGAAGGCCGATGCCGAGGCGCTCTCCAGCCAGGTCAATAATCTCAGTCTCACTTTCCAGCGCCGTTCCGGCGAGCATGACCACCTGTTTGGCTCGGTCACCTCCGCCGACATCGCCGCCGAAATGGAGAAGAAGGGTTTCAGTGTGGATCGGCGCAAGATCCAGGTGCACGAGCCTTTAAAATCGCTCGGCGAGTTCACCATCCCGGTAAAGCTGCACAAGGAGGTTACCGCCCACGTGCGCGTGGTGATCGAAAAGGAAGCCACCGAAGAAGAGCAGTAGTTTCGGGAGTCTCGGACGGCTGCGATTAATGCCGCGCCTTATTTTTGTCAGATTTGTCATCCTGAACTGGGCGACCTAGCTTTGGCGAAGGAGCCCCGTGAAGGACCTGCTTTTCACACCTTTTTCATTCGCTTGAAACCCTCTGCTTTGGTCTGAGACGTTGCGAGCAACGTCTCCACCGGAGAGTGTTTTCGTAGCCTGCCATCACGCACACCAGTAGAGACGTAACTCGTTACGTCTCCGGGAACCGAACGTCTCCCCACCGGGTACAATTCTTCATGCCAGAGGCAGGGGGCGAGATGGCTTCAACCAAAGCGGCAATAGATTTGCCTGCAACCGATGCCGGCACTCGCACCACCACGTATCTGTTGCTCGGCATCGCCCTCGCCATCGCGCTCCTCCATCTGCTTACCAACTCCCGTTACGGTTTCCACCGCGATGAACTGCAAACCCTGAGCGATGCTCTGCACCTTGACTGGGGATTCGTCGCCTACCCTCCTTTCACTCCTTTTGTGGAGCGAATCGGCATTGGAATTTTCGGGTTCTCGCTGGTTGGACTGCGGCTCTTCTCGGTGATTGCGCAAGCTGCGGCCATCGTGGTCACGGCCTTGATGGCCAGGGAGCTCGGCGGAAGACGGCTGGCTCAGGTCACAGCCGCACTGGCCGTCGCCCTTTCGCCGCTGCCCTTGTTCGAGGGCACCGAGTTCCAATACTCCAGCTTTGATTATCTGTGGTGGGTGCTGATTGCCTATTTCTTCGTTCGCCTGCTGAAAACCGAGAACCCGCGCTGGTGGCTGGCCATCGGCGCCACCGTCGGCCTGGGCTTCCAGACTAAGTACACGATGGGCTTTTTCGTCGCCGGGATTCTGGGCGGCATGCTGCTGACTCGCGCCCGCCGCTTCTTCCTGAGCCCGTGGTTCTGGGGCGGAAGCGTCCTGGCCGCTCTAACTTTCCTGCCCAATGTGATTTGGCAGGTGCGCCACGGATTCATCTCCCTGCATTTCCTGCAGCGTATTCACGCCCGCGACGTCGGCGAAGGCAGGGCCAACGGCTTTCTGCGCGACCAATTCCTAATCTGTGCCAACCTGTTTGCGGCACCGTTGTGGATCGCCGGCCTGGTCGCCTTCCTGCGTGACTCGCGTTATCGGATGCTGGCCTGGATGTACCTGATCCCGCTTGCCCTCTTCGTTCTTGGCAAAGGACGCGGCTACTACCTGGCCGCCGCCTATCCCATGCTGATGGCCATGGGCGCTGTGGTGGGCGAGCGCTGGCTCAGGCCGCTGACCCTCTTCTGGCGGCGCTCCGTCGAAACACTATTCTTCACCGGCCTTGCGCTCGTCGGCCTCTACATCTGCGCCCTGGTGCTGCCACTGGCTTCCAGCGGCCGGCTGATGGCCTTTGCGCTCCGGAACAACGGCGATCTGCGCGAGGAGATTGGCTGGAATGAACTCGTCAGTGCCGTCGCTGGCGTTCGCGATTCTCTCTCCCCGGAGCAGCGCGCCAGTGCGGGCGTTCTGGTGGGAAACTACGGTGAGCAGGGCGCCACCGAAGTCCTCGGCCGCCCCTATCATCTGCCTGCACCCATCAGCGGCACCAATTCAGCTTGGCTGCGCGGCTATCCGACGCCCCCGCCATCCACTCTGATTGTGGTTGGCTTATCGCGCAGCTATGCCGACCGGATGCTTACCTCCTGCCGACTGGCTGGGCACAACGGCAATTCTCTCGGCGTTCACAACGAGGAAAGCATGGACCACCCTGACATCTTCGTCTGCGGCCCGCCGCGCCTCCCCTGGCCTGAATTCTGGAAGCAGTTCCAGCACTTTGGCTGAAGGGCCGGCTTCCAGCTGAGCACGAGTAAGGACACTTGTGGCGCGGGCACCCTCGACCGCGAAGCACAGAGTGTTCGCCCTGCTCACGGTGGTCCTCTTGCCGATTCAAATCAGGGCATAGCTTCCTGAGCAAGTCGTTGTCGGACGAAACCTTGAAACTTTAAAACCTTGTTCCTGTTAATCTTCTCCCCGGAGCCTGCATGCTGCGCCGATTACTTATTCCCTTATTGATCTTCTGCGCCAACCCCTTCGCTGCGGCGCAAACCAAGCCGCGCGTTCGTGCCATCACCGCCTTTGTGCGCATTGACCGCGGGCATTACGAGGCTCAGGTAAAGGAGGCGGTCTCAGTCCTGCGGCGCGCTCGCTCTGCCTACCAGGGCGCCGGCTACGAAGTGCAAACTTTGCGCATTACCACCCAGCCGTTTCCCGAATACACCCGCGGCTTGTCTCATGCGCAGGCGTTGGCCTTTTTACGCGGTCTGGATGAGTTAGCGCAAAAGCAGGGCTTCATCGCCAGCATTGGCCCTGCCATGCTCAGCGATTCCGATGATCCCGCTCATGCCGACCTCCTGTCCGAGGTGCTCGGGAGTTCCAAGAATCTCTCCGGTAGCATCATCATTGCCGGTCAGGATGGCCTGCACTGGAAATCCATTGCCGCCGCCGCGCGGACCATCCAATACCTGGCGGCGCACTCGCCCGGCGGCCAGGCCAACTTCAATTTTGCCGCCACGGCCTTGCTGCCCGCTTACGGCCCCTTCTTCCCGGGAGCATATTTCACCGGCGACGGCCACCAGTTCGCCATCGGCCTGGAATCAGCCAACGTCGTGCAAGCTGCCTTTTCCCCCGGCCAGGACTTTGCTTCTGCGCGCGCCAGCTTGAAGCAAAAAATGACCGACGCGGTTAATCCGGTCGAAAAGATCGCTGCTACGCTTGCGACCGAAGCAGGCTGGAAGTATGGCGGCATCGATGTTTCCCCCGCCCCTTTAGGCAAGGCCTCCATCGGGGCAGCTGTCGAAATGCTGACAGGGGCGCCGTTCGGCTCCTCGGGCACCCTCAGCGCGGCTGCCCTCATCACCAGCGTGCTGCGCGAACTCCCGGTCAAGCGCGCCGGCTACTCCGGCCTGATGATGCCCATCCTGGAAGACGCCACCCTGGCCCAACGCTGGGGCGAAGGGCACATCACGATTGACGGTCTGCTGGCCTACTCTTCCGTCTGCGGCACCGGCCTGGACACCATTCCCCTGCCTGGAGACGTTTCCAGCCGCCAACTGGAGCGTATGCTCGCCGATACGGCCAGCCTGGCCTTCAAATGGAATAAGCCGCTGTCGGTGCGCCTTTTGCCGGTGCCCGGCAAGCGGGCGGGCAAAAGGACCACATTCAATGGCCCTTATCTGGCGAATACCGTGCTGCAGCCCTTGCCCTGATCGGCCCAACACCAACCCCGCCTAACACTCCCATTTTGGGCCTCTTAGCCGCCCGCGAGGCCCATTTACCCCCTATAATTCTGCTCACGGATTATGTCCCACCCCGTCTAAGCCTATGCAAACCGGTGATAACTCTGGCAAACCGGGCTTGCCAAGGACAGGTTCAGACGAGACCATGCCGGCCGATGCTATGGCAGTTCCCTTAACGGTTGGCGAGCGTTCCATACCCGGCCGCAAGGCCGGAGCGGGACAGGGCAGCACATCCGAATTCCGTGCCTGGGGGCACATGGTCGGGCAGACCTTAGGCCGTGTTGACGACACGGCGCTGATCCGCGAGGCGCAACGCGGCAATGCCGGCGCCTTCGAGGAACTCGTCCGCCACTACGACCAGGCGGTCCTGCGCCTCGCCCTGCATCTGACCGGCACCGAGCAGGACGCCCAGGACATCTACCAGGAAGCCTTCCTCAAGGCCTACAAAAACGTGGGCAGCTTCCGCTTCGAGTGCTCGTTTTACACCTGGATTTACCGCATTGTGACCAACCTCTGCCTCGACCACCTGCGCAAGCGCGCAGTGCGACGCGAGGAAGCGCCGGTAGCGGTGGACCCGGAAGGCGAACAGTATGACGTGCTGGAGCAGGTGGCCGATGGGCGCTCCGGAGCCAATCCCGAGCGTGATTTGATGCGCCGCGAACTGGGCGGCCGCATCAGCGGTGCGCTGTCGAAGCTGACGCCCCGCGAGCGCATGGTTTTCGAGCTGAAGCATTACCACGGGCTAAAGCTGCGCACCGTGGGCGAAATTTTGAATACCACCGAGGAGACGGCCAAGAACACGCTGTTCCGGGCCACGCAGAAACTCCGGGTGGCATTGGCGGACATGAAGTAACAGTTTCAAACGGTCCGGCTGAAGCCGGGCCGCAAGGGAATGTGAAAGCTATGAAGTGCGAATGGGTCCAAGCGAATCTTCTGCTGTACGTCTACGACGAGTTGCTGGACGATGCTCGTTACGAACTGGAGCAGCATGTGGCCCGTTGCAGCGAATGCGCGGCCGAACTTGAGGGGCTGCGCCAGTTCAAGACCAGCATGGCGGCGGCGCCGGTGGTCGAGCCTACACCCAACCTGCTGGCTGCTTCGCGCATGCGCCTGCAGGAAGCTCTGGAAACCGCCGAGCAACCCCATTTCTGGCAGCGCTGGACCTTCGACCTCGCCGCCCTCTTCGGCCGCACCCGCTTCTCTCCCGCGCTGGCCAGCGTGATTTTCATCGTGGGCTTCGCCGGCGGCATTGGCGCCACTTACAAGATTGTTTCCGGCAACAGCCCGCAACCCGGTATTAGCGCCGCCAGCGTACAGCCCGCCGAGTCGTCCATTTCCGGCATTCGCGCCATCAACCAGCTTCCCGGCAGCAATAAAGTTGAAATCAAGTACGACACCGTGACCACGCGGTCCGCGGAAGGTTCGCTGGACGATTCCCGCATTCAGCAGTTGCTGCTGTTCGCCGCCCGCAACAACTACAACTCCGGCGTGCGCATGGATTCCGTGGACTTGCTTTCGCAGCAACCGCAGGATCAGCAGGTGCGCGAGGCGCTCATCTACGCTTTGCGTTACGACAGCAACCCCGGGGTGCGGATCAAGGCGCTGAACAGCCTGGGAGCCTACGTGCGGCAGGATGTGCGCGTGCGCGATGCCGTCCTGGAAGCGCTGATGAACGATGGCAATCCCGGCGTGCGCGCGGAAGCCATTCACCTGCTGCAACCCGTGCGCGCCGACAGCAGCGTGCGCGAAGTGCTGCAGTACCTGGCACAGCAGGACAAAAACGCTTACATCCGCACCGAATCGCGCTCCTTGTTGGCGCAGATGCCGGAGATTGATTGATGGGGCGGAAGGGATCTGGTTTCATCACTGGAGCGGAGCCGGCAACTGGAAATTCTCCGCGATCAAAAGGGGGTAAGGAAACGTTGTGAAAACGACTCCAAAATTCGCGATGGTGCTGTTGCTGCTGGCATCGGTAGCGGCGGTGGCGCAGCAGTCGCGAACTTACCGCGACGACAGCGGCTGGGTAGAAGAGATCAGCGGCTCATTGGCAGAAGTACATAGTCTGCGGGTAAGCGCCCAGATGGGTTCGGTGGAAGTTCAGGGCGGCTCGCAGCAGGCAGTCAACTATGTGGTACGGCTGCGCGCCTTCACCTCTTCGGAGCAGGAAGCGCGCCGGCGATTCGAACAGTATCGCCTGGAAGCTTCCAAGCGCGGCGATCTGGCCGTGATCGAAGGCCAGTATATCGGCGGGCGAGCGCGGCACTTCTCGGCGGATTTTTCCTTGCAGGTTCCTCAATCGCTCGAGGCCGCCAAGGTGGAAACCGATGGCGGCAGCGTAACCGTGAATGACATTGCCGGTCGCGTGGACGCTTCCAGCGGCGGCGGCAGCCTGAAGCTGGACCGCATCGGCGGCAACATCACCGGCAGTACCGGGGGCGGCAGCATTGACGTGGGCAATGCCGGCGCCGACCTTAGCCTCGAGACCGGCGGCGGCGGCATCCGCGTGGCCTCCGCCAAGGGCAAAATCACCGCCCAGACCGGCGGCGGCAGCGTGGTCGTCCTCGACGGGTTGCAGGGCGCTTTCCTGGAAACCGGCGGCGGCAGCATCCAGGTGAAACGCTGCCAGGGCCGGGTGAAGGCCTCTACGGGCGGCGGCAGCATTGAGCTGGGTCAAATTGACGGGCCCGCCGAAATGGACACGGGCGGCGGCAGCATCCATCTGGCGCTGGCCAATGGCCCCGTGCGTGCCGAGAGTGGCGGCGGCAGCATTGAGCTGATGAACCTCAGCCAGGGCGCGCGCGCCGAAACCGGCGGCGGTGGCATCACCGCGCAATTTGTCGCCAGCCGCGGCGGCTTCAGCAACTCGGCCCTGGAGACCCCGTCCGGCGACATCACCGTTTACCTGGCGCCTACGCTCCCGGTCACCATCCACGCCGCCATTGACATGGGCAATGGGCACAGGATCGAGTCCGATTTTCCGCAAATCAAGGTTGTATCTGAGGGCGGGGACTATGGCCCCAAGCGCATCACCGCCGAAGGCAGCCTGAACGGCGGCGGCCCTGTGCTCAAGGTGCACACCAGCTCCGGCGACATCGTTTTCTTGCGCAGTACGGGCAAATGATGGGCCGGACCAAGACTCCAAAACGGGGAACTTATATGCGCACACTCATCTTCGGCACCCTGGCGCTGCTTGTGGCAGCCGCCTTGGCTCTGCCGCAGCAGGCCGCCTCTCTGAGCCTGCAGCCCGACATGCCCACCGGCATGTTCGGCGAGGAAAGCGGCTCCTACCTGGGAATTGATACTCGCGACATTACTCACGACCGCATGGTCGCCCTCAAGCTGAAGGAGGAGCGCGGGGTGGAGGTCACCATGGTAGACCAGGACGCGCCCGCGGGCAAAGCCGGCTTACGCGAGCAGGATGTGATCCTCACCTTCAATGGCCAGCCGGTGGAAGGCCAGGAAGAGTTGCGGCGCATGATTCGCGAAACTCCGGCGGGACGCTTCGTCGCCCTGGGCGTCAGCCGTGACGGACAAATGATTACCGTAAAAGCCCAGCTGGCCAGCCGCCGCAAGATGTTCCAGTATCCCGCCATGGCGGTAATGGCTGGACCGACTCCTCCCGGCGCTCCTGGCAATTTCGAGATGCCGGCCATGCCCAGCTTCGACGTGCCCGCCATTGACGTGATTGTGCACTCTTCGGTGCGTGGCGGCCTGATGGTGGAGAACCTCACGCCGCAACTGGGCGACTTCTTCGGCGTGAAGAACGGCCAGGGGGTGCTGGTGCGCTCAGTGGAGAAAAACAGCCCGGCGGAGCGTGCCGGCTTCCGCGCCGGAGACGTAATTGTGAAGGTCGCCGACCGGCCGGTGGCCGATACCAGCGACTGGCGCAACGCCATGCGCCGCCATGCCAGCGGCTCGGTCCCCATCGGCGTGGTCCGCGACCGCAAGTCGCTGACCATCAATTTCGCCGTGCCCCGGCAGACCGGCCAGGCTATTACGGTGGAGCCGGACGTCATTGCCCACGTTGACATGAGCGGGTTACAGGCGGAGATGGACAAGATGCGCCCGGAGATCGAGCGCGCCCAGCGCCAGGCCATGGAAGCGCAAAAAGAGTTCTGGAAGAACCACGCGCAAATGAGCAAGCAAGTGGAGCAGGCCGTAAAGCAAGCGCAGCGTGAGGTGCAGGCCCACCAGCACGAAATCCAGGAGCAGGCGCAGAAGGCCGCCGCCGAAGCGCGGCGCCAGATGGAGCTTCACCGCAAAGACATTGAAAAAATCCAGAAGCAGATGGAGCAGTGGAAGCACAAAGCGGAAGAGATGTAGCTGGTAGCTAGTAGCTGGTAGCTGGTGTCCAGCAACTCCACGGAATCAAGCCTAAGCAAGTTCAACTGGGAACCGAGAACCGAGAACTGGTTTTCACCCCACCTCCACCAACCCATACCTTCTATTCCAGTGGCTGCGTAGATGGCCGAAAGCCCGCGCCAGTTCTGGCTTAGGCACCTCCAGGTTAGAGTCGGCCAGGAGACCCGCAGCCTCCCTCTTTGCCAGTTCCAGCAGTTCGCGGTCGCGCAGAATATTGGCCACCTTAAGGCTGGGCATGCCCGCCTGCCGGGTGCCGAAGAACTCGCCCGGCCCGCGCAGTTCCAGATCCAGCTCCGCGATTTTGAAGCCATCGGTGGTGCCCAGCATGGCTTGCAGTCGTTGTTCGGCTTCTTCGGAAACCTTGCGCCCGGTCATCAAGATGCAATAAGAACTGGCCGGCCCGCGCCCGATGCGCCCGCGCAACTGGTGCAACTGCGCCAGCCCGAACAACTCGGCATGTTCAATCACCATTACGCTGGCGTTGGGCACATCCACGCCCACTTCGATCACCGTCGTCGAAACCAGAACATCTATTTCGCCGTTCTGGAAGCGGCGCATCACCGCGTCTTTCTCCTCCGCATCCAGGCGCCCGTGCAGCAGCCCAATCCTCAGGTCGGGCAGAATTTCGCGGCGAAGCTTGTTGTACATCTGGATGGCGGCTTTCAGCTCGCGTTCTTCGTTCTCCTCAATAACCGGGTACACCACGTAAGTCTGGTGTCCGGCGGCCACCTGCTTGCGCACGAAATCCCACACCTCGTCAGCGCGCTGGTCGGGCACACGGCGAGTGGTGATGGGCGAGCGCCCCGGCGGCAGCTCGTCGAGCACACTCACGTCCAGGTCACCATAAATGGTCAGCGCCAGCGTGCGCGGGATGGGGGTGGCGGTCATGACCAGCGTGTCGGGCTCGGCCAGGGCAAAGCTTGACGTGCGGCGCTGGATGGCCGCGCCATCGGGCGTGCAGCGCGGCTCGTAGCTGACGGGCTCAGTCTGCGTTTCCTTGGCCTTCCGCATCAACTTGAAGCGCTGGATGACGCCAAAGCGGTGCTGTTCATCCACGATCACCAGACCGAGATTGGCGAATTCCACCGTCTCCTGGATCAGCGCGTGCGTGCCGATCACCAGTTGTGCGTCGCCGCGGGCAATGTGCCGCCGCAGGTCGCGCTTGCGGTCCTGCTCCAGGGACCCGGTCAGCAGCACGATTCGATAGCCGGCGTGTTCCAGAATGCGGCGGGCCGAAAGATAATGCTGCGTGGCCAGGATTTCCGTGGGCGCCATCAGCGCCACCTGGTAGCCGTTCTCGATCGCAATAATGGCCGCCTCCAGCGCCACAATCGTTTTGCCCGAACCCACGTCCCCTTGCAGCAGCCGCCGCATGGGAAAGGGCTGCTGCATGTCGGTCGCGATCTCCTTGAGCACCTTCTT
>DATJFA010000417.1:0-2379 GCA_035496015.1 Terriglobales bacterium
TGCCGACAAGATCCTGCACAGCGGGGCACGCGGGCTGGGCATCCTGATGGGCGCCACGGGAGTGGGCGCTCTGATTGGGGCACTGATGCTGGCGGCCAAGTCGGGCATTCGCGGGCTGGGCAGCTGGGTGGGGGTTTCCACGGCCGCTTTTGGCGTCACCCTGATCGTGTTTTCCTGGTCGCGCGTGTTCTGGATTTCGGCCCTGATGCTGGTGCCGGTAGGCATGGCCATGATGGTGGAGATGGCTTCCTCCAACACGCTCATCCAGGCCATGGTACCGGATGAATTGCGCGGGCGGGTGATGGCGGTCTATTCCATGATGTTTATGGGCATGGCGCCGCTGGGGGCGCTGTTTGCCGGCGTGCTGGCCGACCGACTGGGCTCGCCGCTCACCGTGAGCATCGGGGCGGTGGCATGCCTGGCAGGAGCGGCAGTGTTCTGGAGGCGGCTGCCGGCGCTGCGGGTGGAAGCAAGGCAGCTGATCATTGCGCAGGCGGCGGCAGGAGGAGAACCGGCGGAGCAGGCCACGGCGCGTTCTATTTCCTGAAAACTGAAATTCACCACAGAGGGCACAGAGAGCACAGAGGAATTACATACAAAAAGCAGGTCCTTGGCTGCGCTCAGGATGACAAGAAGAAAAGCAGGTCCTTGGCTGCGCTCAGGATGACAAGAAACAAAGGTTCGCTAAGCGCTCTGTGTGCTCTGTGGTGGAAACAAGGTTTTTTACAGGCCGTCGAAGTACTTGGCGGCGTGCTCATGTTCGTGCTCTTCGGCGACCAGGGGGACGGCGGCGGTGCCGTAGTCGAAGCCGCGGTCGAAGGCGCGCAAGTTCAGCTCGCGGAAGCCGGCGGGCACGGAATCGGCAATCGCCTTGCGCAACGAGTCCGGGTCGAGCAGGCCGGCGACGGCGCCGAAAAATCCCACCATCACCGAATTGAGCACCATGCGCTTGCCCAGTTCCTCGGCCAGGCGGGTGGCGGGGACGCTGAACAGGCGCGTTCCTTCCTGGAGTTCGGAAACGCGGACCAGATCCTGCTCGATGATGAGCAGGCCGTTAGCTTTCAGCTCGGGCGAAAAGCGTGTATAGGCTTCCTGCGACATGACCACGAGGATGTCGGGCCGGGTGACGTAGGGATAGAGAATGGGCTGGTCAGAGAGGATCACCTGCGCGCTGCAGGCGCCGCCGCGCGCTTCCGGGCCGAAGCTCTGGGTCATGGTGGCGTAGCCGCCGTGAAAGATGCAGGCGGCCTTGCCGATGACAATGGCGGAGAGGATAACGCCCTGGCCGCCGAAGCCGGCAATGCGAATTTCAGTCAGCTGCATACCAGTTCCTCGCACTCCACGTAACGCTCGCCCAAAGTTTCCGCCAGGCGATGGCGCATCAGCTCGCGATAATCGGGGCGGTCGCGGTCGACGAACTTGCCGACGACGATTTCGCCTTGCATGGTCAGGCCCACTTCGCTGGTGGGCGCGCCGTTGCGCACCTTGCTCTGCTCTTTGTAGTACTTCATGGTTTCCAGGCCATCGCCGAGCTTGTTGCGGCGCTGGTAGAGAGTAGGGCAGGGGGAGAGCACTTCGATGAAGCAGAAACCCTTTTTGGCGAATGCCTCCTGCATGGAGCGCGCCAGCTGACGAACGTGGTAGGTGGTCCAGCGCGCCACGTAGACTGCGCCTGCGGCCTCGACCAGATGCGGCAGATTGAAGGCGGGCTCGTAGCTGCCGTAAGGAGCGGTGGAGGTGATGGCATCATTCGGCGTGGTCGGTGCGGTCTGGCCGCCGGTCATGGCGTAGATGAGATTGTTGACGCAGATGACCTTCAGATCAATGTTGCGGCGCGCAGCGTGGATGAGGTGATTGCCGCCGATGGCGGAGAGGTCGCCATCGCCGGAGTACACGATGACGTTCAGCTTGGGATTGGCCAGCTTCAGCCCGGTGGCGAAGGGAATGGCGCGCCCGTGGGTGGTGTGAAATGAATCCAGCTTCACGTAGCCGGCCACGCGCCCGGTGCAGCCGATGCCGGAGACGATGGTGACGTGCTCCAAGTCCACTTTCGACTCGATGAGGGCGCGGGTGAAACAGTTGACGGTGGTGCCGATGCCGCAGCCGGGGCACCAGATGTGGGGCATGCGGTCCATGCGCAGAAAGGGTTCCACGGGGTTGCGAACGTCGCTGGTCATGCCGCCTCCAGGATGGCGCGCAGAATATCTTCAGGCCGATGCACGCCGCCACCGGCATGGGAAACCGGCAACACGCGGGCCAATCCGCCGGCCGCGCGTTCCACTTCACGAACCATCTGGCCGAGGTTGAGCTCGGGGACGACGAAAGCCTTAGTGTTGCGCGCCATTTCGCGAATGCGGCGCTCGGGAAAGGGCCAGGCGG
>DATJFA010000418.1:0-3607 GCA_035496015.1 Terriglobales bacterium
ACCGCGGAAATGCCGGTGAATGTGGACCACGGCATTATCGGGCTGATGGATCCGGCGCACGGCCCGTTCGTGCACCAGGCCTGGTGGTGGCGCTCACGCCACAGCATCCATGAAAAGCAAAAGGCGTTTGAGCCGATTCCCAACGGCTTCCGCATGAGCGCGCACACACCTTCTTCCAACAGCGCGCCTTACAAGCTGCTGCGCCTCTACGCCGCGGCCGATTCCATCACTACCACCATTGATTTCGTTTTGCCCAACTTGCGGGCCGAGACTATCCAGGCAGGGAAGTACTGGTTCTCCAGCCTGACCACGGTAACGCCAATTACCCGCAACCGCTGCCGCATTGACGTGGTGGCCGCCTGGAACATCTTCCGCTGGCTGCCCTTCGGCCCCGAACTGCTCAAATTTGTGTTTGCCAAGTTCGTGGAGCAGGACCGGCGCACCATGGAGTTGCAGGCCGAAGGCCTGAAGCACGACCCCCACCTGATGCTGATTGACGACGCAGATCGTCCCGCCAAGTGGTACTTCCAGCTCAAACAGGCTTACCTGGATGCCCGCCACAACGGCGGCGTAATGCGCCATCCCATGCCCGGCCCAGTTACTTTGAAATGGCGTAGCTGAGAGACGATTCAGGCTGGTGAGGCCAGCTCGTGGGTTTCTTCCTCGTTTTCTCCAACCAGGTAGCTCAGAGCCTGCTGCCGTGTGCGGAAGGTGGGCAGATCTCGCACCGAGAACGCCTTGACGTTCTCGTAAAACGCTTTGGGGAAATCATCGGTGACTACCCAGGCGGAACGCTTGAGGTGGGGGCGGTCAAATACCGTGGCTTTTTTCAAGTGTTCCAGACCCTCACGGTCCATTTGCGCATTGGTGAAGTCGGCCAGCAGCAGCACCGAACCTCGAGGTTCGGCCGTAACGTAAGAAGGGACCAGATCGCAGACCCTAGCGAACTGTGCAGCCGTGCAACCGTCGTACTCCACCAGTAAGACGCGCTGCCCGCGGTGTGTGATGAAGCGGACCCGATCCCCGTTCATAGCTCCCTCCCCAAGCGGGCTGGATTCAGGCTTATATACAACGTTTAGCCAGCCAAGTCTAGACAACTTCATCCTGTTCAGGGATTCCGAACATGGGGAGGAGCCAGCGCCGCACGGAGTCTACTACGGCAGGAATGTGGGGGATGGGGGCTCGGCAAACTTGCGCTGAGCCGAGGACAGCGAGGCTGTCGAACGGGCCCAGGGCGGGTCAGAGACCCGCCCCCACATAAGTATCTGCTACTTCAGCATGGATTCGACGAGGGAATAGGCCTCAGTTAGAGCTGCATCGAGGTTTTCCGGGTTCTTGCCCCCCGCCTCGGCCATGTCGGGACGCCCGCCACCGGAGCCGCCCACCTTCTCGGCAATAGGCTTGATGATCTTACCCGCCGGAAGCCGGCTGGTCAGGTCTTTGGTGACCCCCACCAGCAGCGCCACCCGGCCGTCGGACGCCGAGCCCATCACCACCACGCCCGAACCAAGCTTGTCGCGCAGTTGGTCCATCAGGGTGCGCATCTGCGGCCGCTCCAGGTTATCTACGCGCGTGGCCAGCACCTTCACCCCCTGGATCACCCGCACATTCTCTTCCTGCGTGGAGACGGACGAGGCCGCGCTCTTCAGGCGCACTTTGTCCAGTTCCTTGCGCAGGCGCTTGATCTCCTCGTCGCGGCTCTCGATTTCGTGGCGCAGCGCCGTGGCCAGGGAGCCTTCCGGCGTTTCGCCGAAGTGCACCAGGCCGCGCGCCACTGACTCCAACTGGTGGTCGGCGCGGAAGTGATGCAACGAACCGATGCCGGTCACCGCGTTCACCCGGCGCACACCGCTGGAGACGCTGCTTTCATCCAGCACCTTGACCAGCCCGATCTCGCCCGTGGCGGCCGTGTGCGTGCCGCCGCACAGCTCGGTGGAGAAGTCGCCAATTTTGATCACCCGCACCCGGTCGCCATACTTTTCGCCGAACAGCGCCATGGCGTGGTACTCGCTGATGGCCACATCTATGGGCACGTCCTCGATTACCTGCACCTTTTCGTTGCGCAGCACTTCCTTGTTGGCCAGGTTTTCGATGTCCTGCAGTTCCTCGTCTTCCACGGCGGTGAAGTGTGAGAAGTCGAAGCGCAGGTGGTCGGGCGCCACCAGCGAGCCCGCCTGCTTCACGTGCTTGCCCAGCACCTCGCGCAACGCGGCGTGCAGCAGGTGGGTGGCGGTGTGGTTGCGCATGGTTTCGGCGCGCACTTCGGTGTTGACCACCGCATCCACGCGCTCGCCTACGTGTATGGGCTGCCGCGCCACAATTTTGTGCGCCCGCACCCCCTGGATGGGGTAATAGCAACCGCGCACTTCGGCCACTAATGTGGTGTGGTCGGCGCCGTAGAGCCAGCCCACGTCGCCCACCTGCCCGCCTGCCTCGGCGTAGAACGGCGTGTGGTCGAGGATGACCTCGCCCTCGTGCCCCGGCTTCAGTTCCTGTACCCCCTGGTGGTTGGCGCCGATGATGGCCAGCACTTCGCAATCGCGCGAGGCGCTCTGCCGATAGCCTTCAAACGCGGTGGGCGGCAGGTTGCGGTAGGCGGGATTGGCGGTCTGCTTCTGTCCGCCCTTCCAGGAGGCCTTGGCGCGCACGCGCTGCTCTTCCATGGCGCGGTCGAACCCGACCTGGTCGAAGACGATGCCCTGATCGCGTGCCGCGTCCACCATGAAGTCCAGAGGCATGCCGTAGGTGTCGTAGAGCCTGAAGGCCTTGTCGCCGGAGTACATCGCGCGCACGGCGGGGTTCTGCTTCTTGACCGCAATAAGCGGCTGCAGATCTTCCTCCAGCTTCTTGAGCCCAAGATCCAGCGTGCGCGCGAAGCGAGTCTCCTCTGCATGCACGGCCTTGGAAACCCGCTCGGCGCTTTCCTGCAGCTCCGGGTACGCATCCTGCATCAGGTCGCAAACCGCGAACACCATCTCGTAAAGAAATGGCTTGGTCTGGCCCAGCAGGCGGCCATGCGTAATCGCCCGGCGAATAATCTTGCGCAGCACGTAACTGCGCCCTTCGTTGCCGGGGATCACGCCGTCGGAAATCAGGAATGTGGCCGCGCGCGAGTGGTCGGCAATCACACGCAGGCTGGCGGCACCGCGCGCCCCCGTTTCGGCCCGCGTTTCCTTTTCGTAATCCACGCCGCACAGCTCCGCCGCCCGCTTCATCAGCGGCACGAAGAGGTCGGTGTCGTAGTTGGAAACTTTGCCCTGTAGCACGGCTGCCAGGCGCTCCAGGCCGGCGCCCGTGTCAATGGAAGGAGCAGGCAGCGGGTTCAGGTTCCCCCCGGCATCGCGGTCAAACTGCATGAACACCAGGTTCCAGATCTCCACGTAGCGGCCGCACTCGCAGCCGAACTGGCAGTCCTTGTGGCCCTGGTCGCTGGCCTCCGGGCCGATGTCGCAGTGGATTTCGCTGCACGGGCCACAGGGGCCGGTGTCGCCCATCTGCCAGAAGTTGTCCTTCAGGCCAAATTCGTAGATGCGCTCCTTGGGCACCTTCTGGTCGTCGTGCCAGTAGCGATAGGCCTCTTCGTCGCGCGGCACGCCGCCTTCGCCCT
>DATJFA010000419.1:0-4317 GCA_035496015.1 Terriglobales bacterium
GCGAGCGCCCATCGTAATTGCTTAGGAAAAGCGTGGCGTATTTCTCCGCCGGCGTGCTGCGGAACAACTGCTGGTTGAGCAATCTCACCAACACCGCTGGCGATACCTCCGCGCGCGCCATGGGCAGATTTTCGCCCGAAGAAGCTACATCAGCGCCAACCGCCAACGGGACGCCATGGGCGGGAATTGCCTCCAGAGTGTAGGCGCGCACTGCCGAGTGAATGGTGGCCATCAACAACGCAGCGGAAATTCCCTTGCCGCTGATGTCGCCCACCGCGATCGTCAGCCGCTCCGGCGGCTGCGGCAGGAAATCATAATAGTCGCCGCTCACCGTGCGCGCCGGCCGGCAGAAGCCGTGCAATTCCAGCGATTCCAGCTGCGAAATCTCCTTGGGGAAAAGCTGCGCCTGTACCTCCTGCGCGATGGCCAGCTCGTTTTCCATGCGCTGCTTTTCTTTTTGTTCCGCCAGCAGCCGCCGGATGGATTCGGTCATGGAGTTGAAGGAGCCTTCCAGGGCCGCCAGCTGGTCCTTGCTCTTGACCACAATGCGATGGCTGAAGTCCCCCCGGTTCACGTGCTGTGTGCCTACGTAGAGCTGCGCCACCGACCGCGTGATGGTGCGGGTCAGGCGGATGCCGATAAGCAGGGCAATCAGCTCAATAATGATGAATGCCAGTGCTGCCGCGCTCAGCACCGCCCCCCAGGGGATCGCGTATCTGCCCAGCGTGGAAAAGAGCTGGTCGTAAAGCCGAGACGTACGCGTGCCCACCACCAGGAGCCCGCCGGAGTCCCTGTCGCCTGTCTCCCAGTTCACAAATTGAACATAGGTGAAAAACTGAACTTCATGATCAAACCGCCCCGTGGCCGGCGGCACCTTCCCCGCCTTGGTCGGTTGGACAGCTGGTCGGTTCGTCTTTACTTGCCCGGACTGGGAGACGGTCACTTGTGATTTCTGCGCACCTTTGCCGCCCTCGCTGCGTTGCCCCGGCGAGTCCTCAAGGTTCAGACTCCCAGCGTAAAGCCTGATCTCGCCCAGATCGGCGGCAATGGTCTGCAGCAGGCTTTCGCCCAGCGGCTCGCTGGAAACAAGCGTGAGCTCGTCTCCAGCTATGGGCATGCAGGCCACGGCACGCAGGAACAACTGGCCGCGATCTTGCACCAGATCATGAAAGCCATCTTTAGCAAAAGCCGGCGGAGGCGAATCGGAACCGGGAGCGCCCGCGCGCAGCAGAGCTTTTCCTCGAAACCAGGCTGCCTCCTGGTGGGCGGTTTGCTTGCCCTCGACGGCCAGAACACTGGAAGTGTCCGGCCGCTGTCCATGCCGAAGTTGGGTGGCGAGAGTTTCGGCGAGCGTGTTGTTGCCGGCTTGCAGGTTGTTCAGTTCCGACTTAATGTCGCTGGTAACAATGAAGGTGGCAAATTGCCCGGCGAAGATGTAGCCGGCAATTCCCGCCATGGCCACCAGGAGCAAGATAGGGACGACCGCCATGAACACGTAGGTGACGATCAGGCGGTTGCGCAGTCGCCACATCAGGTCATTGCGCAGCCAGCGCACAAAGACCAGAAAAACCAGAACGGCGGCGATGAAGGTCAGGAAGTCAATCCAGCCTTCCAGGCTGGAGCCGCCCCCAGGGCCGAGGCGGCGCAGCAGGCGCTGCAGCACATAGAGGGAGATGTCCAGCGCCAGAATGTAGGCCGTAAGGCGGCCCAGCAGGCTCTTGGGAAACCAGCGCCAGTTTGCGATTCTCTGCCGCAGGGAAAGCATGGAAAAACTTCGCTCAGGCTGATTATAGACGCGCCCACAACGGTAGAGCCGCGGTCCCGGCGGCGAGCCGGGCGGCGCCTTCCGAAGGAATGCGTCATACAGAGCGGCTTCAGCCGCGAAGTATCTCGCGTGAACAACCGCGATTCCTGTGTGCCGGATGGTTCGGGGGTGAAGCCCCTCAGCATGATTTCTTAGAGCTGCGGAATGCTAGACTGAAACACGAGGAACGCGTGGCTGACGTCTTTATTGTTTCCGCGGTGCGCACCCCCATCGGCAAGTTTGGCGGCTCTCTGGCCTCTCTGACCGCCGCCGATATGGGCGTAATCGCCGCTCAGGCCGCGCTGGAGCGCGCCGGCGTGCAAGCGGAACAGGTGCAGGAAACCATCTTCGGCAATGCGCGCCAGGCCGGCGGCGGACCCAATCCCGCGCGCCAGATCTCGGTGCGCGCCAGCGTGCCTCAGGAAGTGCCCGCCTACACGGTCAACATGGCCTGCGCATCGGGTATGAAATCCATCGCGCTTGGCTATCAGGAAGTTGCCAACCGCAACCTGGAATGCGTGCTGGCGGGCGGCGCCGAGTCCATGTCCCGCCTGCCCTACTATCTGGACGGGGCCCGCTGGGGTTATCGCCTGGGCAATGCCGACCTGGTGGACGGCATGTACCGCGACGGCTTCTTCTGTCCGCTGGCCAAAATGGTGATGGGAGAAACGGCCGAGGTTCTGGCCGAGCAGTACAAAATTTCCCGCGAGGAACAGGACCAGTTCGCCTTGTGTTCGCAAACCCGGGCGGCAGCGGCGGTCAACTCCGGCCGCCTGCGCGACGAAATTGTGCCCGTGAAAATCGTGACTAAAAAGGGCACGCAGGTTTTTGACCGAGACGAGCACCTGTTCCCCGATGCCAGCCTGGCGAAAATGGCTAAGCTCTCGCCGGTATTTTCCAAAACAGGAACAATCACGGCAGGGAACTCTTCCGGCATTACGGACGGCGCCGCAGCCCTGGTGCTGGCGGGCGAGAGTTTTGTAAAGCGAAACAACTTGAAGCCTCTGGCGCGGATTGTGGCCGCCACCTCGGCCGGCGTGGATCCGCGAACCATGGGCATCGGCCCGGTGCCCGCCATGCGCAAGCTGAAGGAAAAAACCGGCTTAGGTGTTAACGACTTCGAAGTTGTCGAGCTCAATGAAGCCTTTGCCGCCCAGGTTTTGGCCTGTGACCGGGAACTGCACTTCGACCGCAGCCGGTTGAATGTAAATGGCGGCGCCATCGCTCTCGGTCACCCCATCGGCTGCACCGGGGCTCGCATCACCGTCACCCTGCTGCACGAGATGCTCAAGCGCAAAGCCCGCCTTGGGGCGGCCACGCTTTGCGTCAGCGGCGGCATGGGCATGGCCCTCGCCCTGGAAAATGCCGCCTGAACGGGATCCTAAGCTGCGGTTCGTGGTCAAGTGGCTGAACGACAAGGGCGACGGCACTGAATTGCGCAACATTCAGGAGGGTTCACAGGACGCCAGACTGTTCCAAGTCCCCCCGGACTATCACAAGTTCGACATGCAGCAGATGATGCAGCAACGCAGGCGGCCGCAATAGTCAATACTGCAAAGGACTGCCCGCCGCCGCCCGGCAGGCAGTCCTGTTTCACCGTTTTCACCCGGGTGCCCGCCCGGCCACCTTGCTGCCTCCCAACCTCCCCTTTATACTTTTTACCAGCGCCCAGGAGAGCCTATGTCGTTATCCGCCGTGATCGTGGACGATGAGCAGCTGGCCCGCGATGAGCTCGTCTTTCTCCTTAAAAACGTTGGTGATATCGAGGTAGTGGCCCAGGGCAAGAACGGCGTGGAAGGCGTTAACCTCATCCGCGAGCACAACCCGGACCTGGTTTTTCTCGACGTGCAGATGCCCGGCCTCGATGGCTTTGGCGTGCTCAAGAAGCTGCTGGATAAAAAGGTTCCCCTGCCCCAAATCGTTTTTGCCACCGCCTATGACCAGTACGCGGTAAAAGCGTTTGAAGTGAACGCGGTTGACTACCTGCTCAAACCCTTTGACAAGAAGCGGGTAGCGCAGTCGGTGCAGCGCGTGCGCAGCAAGCTGGAATCCAGCGCCGCTCCTGGCGACCGCCTCGACACCTTGGTGCGTATGCTGGAATCGCAGCAGCCGCACGCCTCCAAGCTGTTGCTCAAAGCCGTCGGGCGCCTCTTCCTGGTTGACCAGAAAGACATTTGTTACGCCTCCATCGAAGATGGCGTTATTACGGTGGTGACCGGCGGACTTAGCGGCATGGAGGGCCAGTCCAACTGCCGAACCTTGGAAGAACTGCTGGCCAACCTCGACCCCAACCTTTTCTGGCGTGCCCACCGCTCTTACCTGGTCAACATCAACCACATCAAAGAAGTGGTGCCCTGGTTCAAGAGCTCCTACCAGTTGCGCATGGACGACAAGAAGCAGACGGAGATCCCCGTCAGCCGCGCCCAGACCAAGCGCTTGCGCGAATTGTTCCGGCTCTAAGCAGGAACTGTCTTTCTAGGTGGCGTCATGCAGTGGGGCTTTTAAGCGAACGT
>DATJFA010000420.1:0-5406 GCA_035496015.1 Terriglobales bacterium
CAGGGCGTTTTCGGGTCAATGCGCAGGGTGAAGTTCAACCAGCGCTCTGTGGCCCATTCCTCCGGCGTGGTGGGACACTCAATCTGCCCGTCAACCTCGCCATACATGTGCTTCTCGCGCTGTGGCACCGGCGTGTAGTGATAAATGATGATTTCGGAACGCGGGTTCAAGCGCTTGATCTTGCGCACAAATTCCAGGCACTCGCGCGTGTCGCGCTCGGGATCGTGCGGATTGCCGATGACAAACGAAAACTCAGGGATAATGTCGAAGTGGCGAATGCGCTCAGCCAGCGCCAACGTTTGCGCGGTGGTGATGCCCTTCTTCATCTCCTTGAGCACCCAGTCGGAGCCGGATTCCGCTCCGAAAAAGATCATGGCGCAGCCGGCGCGCCGGATGGCGTCCAGGGTGGCATCGGAGTAGCGGCCCACAATATCCACGCGCCCCTCGCACCACCAGCGCATGCCCAGAGGCGCCATGCGCTCCATCAGTTCGCGGGTGTGATCCTCACGGAGAAAGAAGTTCATGTCATAAAACTGAATGGAGTCCGCGCCATATTCCTTGGCCAGGTGGCGCAGCACAGCTTCGGTGCGCGCCGGCGACTCCATCTTTTCCCGGCTGCCGTAGGCGGGAACAACCCCGCAGAAACTGCACTGGAAGGGACAGCCGATGCTGGCGTGGTGCGCCGCCGTGCGCTTGCCGAAAAACGACGGCAGCACGTACTTGTGAATCGGCAGACGATGAAAGGGATACCAGGGAAACGAATCCGGGCCCTTCATTACGCGCTCGAGATTCTTGTGGTGGTTGCCGTGGGCATCCTTGTAAGCCAGGCCGCGAACTGATTCCGGCGCGCGCTGCCCGCGCAGCACCTGCAGCAGTTCGAGCAGCGTGTCTTCGCCCTGGCCGCGCACCGCGTAGTCCACGTAGGCGGCGTTCAGCGCCGTGTCCGTATAGATGGACGGGAAGTAGCCTCCCCACGCGATGGGCACGCCGGGATAGCAGGAGCGCACGGCGCGGCAGGTGGGGATGGCAGCTACCATCTGCGGTCCCGGCATCACCGTCACCGCAAGAAGTTCAACCTGGTGTGCAGCGATGAGGCCGCAAATTGTCGCGGTCGGATCGGGGTCAACGTTGCCGTCAACGATTATGTAGTCTTCCCTGCCTTCCAGAACGGCGGCCAACGCCAGTATCGAAAGTGGAAAGCGGCGGCTTCGTGCGCTCGTGGCCCGGGGATTGAAGAGGATGATCACGCGTCCACCTCCGCCCAGAAAATGTGGAATTTCGAGGGCTCGCGGCGTCGCAGCAGGCGGGCTTTTACCGGCCGCATAGCCCATTTCCAGCCGTACCACGGCTTGCGAACCTTCCAGCGCAGGCCCACGCCGGCTGAAACTTCGGCTAAAGCCGCCGCCGTCAGGAACTCACGGCTGTCCATGCCGTCGGAGGCAAAACCGAAGGCACGCGTAAACTGCTGCTTTCTTTCCTCAACCATCCGGTAACCGCTTTCTTCGCGGCGATAGAACGGGGAATCAATGACGAGCACGTGCCCGCCGGGCCGCAGGCAGCGAACCGCTTCCCTGAGAGTGGCGCAATAATCTTCGGAGTAGTGAAGAGCAGCGTTGAAGATGGCCACGTCGAACTGCGCGTCAGCGAATGGCAAGCGGTCCATTTCCGCCTGGAAGCGCGGAAACAGCCAGCCCAGGCTGCTGTGGTAATGGCGCGCGGCGCCCAAGCCATCAGCGTCGTTGTCCAGCAGATCAACAGCCACCGGAAGATGGCCGCGCTGCGCCAACCGATAGCTCAGCCATCCGTTTCCTGCGCCGATATCGAGTATGTCCAGCGGCCGCGCCCAGCGGCTTTCAATCACGGGAAGAATATTGCGCAGCAGGTATCGGAAACTGATAGCGCGTATGCTCCACTGCCACGCATTGCGGCCGGTCAAGTCAGCATAGGGGAGAGAAAAATAGTAATCAGGCGAAGATGACCCGCGCCCTTCGCGGGCACGCACGTGCTCATATTCCCGCACGAATTGCTGAAAATATCGTTGGCGCTCGGGAGCAAGCGCCTGCCATACTCCGGTACGATTGCGCAACTGGAAGCCGCACAGGCCGCAGGCACGCTCGGAGTTTTCCGATGGATCGAGCAGGCCAATCACATGAGTGCAGGCCGGGCAGCGCGCAAGCAGCAGGATTGGCTTCGCGGACTCTTGAACGCTGGCGAGATTGGCGCTGGTGCTCACTGCGGCACCCTCCGGAATGTCAGCAGCACGTGGTCAGCAACACCGCGCAGCCCGGGCAATGAATTGAGCAGCCCATCCACACGTTCGGCTGCACTCAGCAGCCTGGGAAAACGGCGTGCGTACGGCTCGACATAGGATGGAGGCACAAACAGGCCGATGCCCTGCAGCGCAACCAGAGAGAATTCGGGCGCGAACAAGCGGCGAAGCTCACGGACTGGCGAATATTGCACATGCACCACTGACCCCGCCCTCAATTCAGCGGTGGTGCCGCCCTTGTGCAGCCGGCGAAACGCTTTGGCTGGCTTACCATGGGCCAACCACCATGCTGTTTCCCAAACGCAAAAGCGGCTTGCCAGGCACAGCACAACATGGCCCAAAGGACGAACCAGGCGGGCGAGATTGGCTGCTACCTGCCGCAGGTCTTTAACACAATTCAAGCCGCCGAAATTTGAAAAGGCGCCGTCGTAAACCGAATCAATTGCGCCCAGTTCCTCTGTGGCCAGCACTGCAAACCGCACTGGCAAGCGCCTGCTCGCGGCCAAGCGCCGGTTGGCCACGGCGATCATTGCGGGTGAAATATCGAAGGCGTCGACCCTCACCCCTCTTTCAGCAAGATGCAGCGCATCCTCTCCGGTTCCGCAGTTAAGCTCGAGCACGCGCTGGCCGGGCAGGAATGTGCTATCCAAGTGGCGCCATGTCGCACTGCGCTGGGCGCGGCCGATCAGGGAATCGGTAAAGATGCGGTCGTAAGATTCCGCCAGAGCATCAAAGGGGGCCGGCCGGGGCTGGGTCATGGCTGCCATCTCACGCCTCCGTCTCCGAATATGTGGTCTGTAGTCCCTGGCGGGCGATTCCGATTTTCGCCTGTAGCGCGACAGTGTCTGCGCCATGCTGCTGCTTCTGTAGCCGGTTCAGCTCTACTTCGCTGCGCAGCAGTTCGTCGGCAAATTGAAAAAAGCGGCGTGAATGCCGCCCGCGCAGGCGGAAGTCCCTGTCCGAGCCCTGCTCCCACGGACTCGAACTAACCACTTGCGTGGCAACTTCGTCGAAATATGGCGTTCCTTTTATGGGATACGCCACCGTGGTGAAGAAAACATCCGGATCGCTGCGCTTTACATGATCCACCGTGGCAAGGATGTCGCTGAGTTCCTCGCCCTGGTAGCCCCACATGAGGAACATTCCCGTCTGAATGCCCCGCGACTTGCACAGCGCTACCGCGTGCTGCACCTGCTCCACGGTGACGCCGCGCTCCATCGCGTCCAGAATGCGTTGCGAACCGCTTTCCGAGCCGATCCACACCCGGAAGCAGCGGAGCTCGGCCAGCGTGTCCACTACTTTCTCATTCAGCCGGTCGGCGCGGGTGATGCATTCGAATGGGATCAGGAGCCCGCGTTCCTTTGCCAGGGCCGCATATTCATAGAGCCAGCCGTGGTGAATTGTGAACACATCATCGGCGAACCAGGCCATATCGGGCGTATAGCGCACGAGCAGCCATTCCAACTCTTGCGCAACCGAAGCTGGCTTTCTGCGGCGATGCGTTTTGCCGAATACCTGGTGGCTGCACCAGCGGCAGCGGTAAGCGCAACCGCGCGCGGTAATCAGCGACACTGACCCCTGGCCATGGTGAGCGCGCCACGTCTGCACATACTGGTCGATGTCCACATCCTCGCGCGCCGGCCACGGTTGCAGGTCAATGTTGGCGATCTGCGCTCGCGGCGGGGTTACGTGAATGTTTCCGTCGGAAAGACGAAATGCAATTCCATTTACGCGATGAAGCGCCGCCGGGGAATCCTCGCTCAGAGCGGGGAGCAGTTCCTCCAGCGTCAGTTCGCCTTCCCCGACGACCACCACGTCGGCGCCCACCTCGAGGTATTCGCGAATGTAGGATCCCGGTTCTGGCCCGCCTACTACCGTTCGCCAGCCGGTGGCTTTCGCGGCTTTGAGTATCTTCACCACGTTGGGGCGCGTCATCAGATTTGCGTAAATGCCCAGCACGGCCGGCGGGGTATGTTCGAGCGCGAATAGCAAGTCCTGATAAGTGGAAAATGTGCTGTCGAAAACCTCGACCTTGAATCCCTTCTGCCGCAGGTGGGAACAGAGGTAAAGGATCCCCAGAGGAACATAGGGCTTCATGATCTGAAGCTCCTTTGGATCCTCCCGCAAGAAGTAGCCGTGAGTGAGTAAAAGGTCCATGCTGGCTCAATCGGCGAACTGGACTGCGGCTGCTATAGCCTCGTCGCGAGGGCTTGGCGTCGGGCTTTGCTTTCGGCACGTCTTCTCCAGCGAGAAGACGCGCTCCCACAAAGCCGGAACATCGTGTGCGGCTCGCGCGGACACATCCGCGGCACGGATCCAAGTCTCAACTTCGGCATGAAGTGCGTCGTGCAGGGCATGGTAGAACTCGTCGGTGTAGGCGCCGCGGAACATCATGGCCAGGTCATCGCTATCGGACCAGTTGGTCTTAGGCCCCAGTTCTTCAACCACACGCTCGTAGAACCTGGTCCCAGGCAAGGGATACGAAACGGATACGCCTATGTCATCCGGGCGAGTACGGCGAACCAGTTCAATGGTTTTCTGAATGTCGCTCCAGGTCTCGCCGGGATAACCGATCTGCAAGAAGTAGCAGGCGCGTATCCCATGGCGAAGCAGGTTCTCCCGGGCGGCGGCAATCTGCTCCACGCGCGTGTCCTTATCCATGGCGTCGAGAATTTTCTGCGAACCGGATTCCGCCCCCATCCAGACTTCGGCGCAACCTGCACGGCGCAAAGCGGCGACAGTTGGCCGTGTCATCAAATCCACCCGCGATTGCATCTTGAAGGGCACGGCGGCATCCAGGCGCTCCACTGCCGCTGCCAATTCACCTGCCCAGCTTTGCTTGAGGGCGAAGATGTCGTCGGCAAACCACAGATGCTCCGCGCCGCATTGTTCCTTCAACAGCTTCATTTCCTGAGCCACGCTTTCAGCGGAGCGCGCATGGAAAGCATTTCCATAAATAGGCTTGGCGCACCAGTTGCACCGGTATGGGCAGCCGCGGCTCGAGACCAGGTTGAGCGAAAAGAATCCGTGCGCGTTCTTCCAGGCCTTGCGGTAAGGCTCCAGGTCCACCAGGTCGCGCGCGGGAAAGGGCACAGCGTCAAGGTCGCGAATCAGCGGCCGCGAGGCGGTGCGCCCCA
>DATJFA010000421.1:0-2481 GCA_035496015.1 Terriglobales bacterium
CACAACCATCCGGGTCTGCAGGCGCTTACCCCGCCCCGGGCGGAGCACGCCCCCTGCAGGTGGTGGCCATGGGAGGAGGCACCGGGCTTTCCACCCTCCTGAAAGGCTTAAAGCGTTACGTAACCGGAGGAGGCCCAGAGGAAGCAGAGGGGGGGCGTCCGGTGGGCGAGCTTTGCGCCGTGGTGACCGTCACCGACGATGGCGGCTCCAGCGGGCGACTGCGCAAGGAGTTCAACGTTCTGCCACCGGGCGATATTCGCAACTGCATCGCCGCCCTGTCGGAAGACGAAGCGCTGCTCTCGCGCCTGTTTCAGCACCGCTTCCATGCCGGGGCTGGCTTGAACGGCCATAGTTTCGGCAACCTGTTTCTGACGGCGCTAACGGCCATTACCGGCGACTTTGCGGAAGCCGTGAAGCAGTCTTCGGAAATTCTGGCCACGCGCGGCCACATTTATCCCTCCACCACGTCGGACGTGCAGCTGGAGGCGACCATGGCGGATGGCACACGGGTTTCTGGAGAAACCAACATCACCGCCAGCACGCAGCGGATTGTGGAGATTCACCTTCGCCCTGCGGATGTGCAGCCACTGCCGCAAACTCTGGAGGCGATCGCCCAGGCCGACCTGATTACCATCGGCCCCGGTTCCCTTTTCACCAGCCTGGTGCCGAACATGCTGGTGCGCGGCATTCCGGAAGCCGTAGCTGCGTCGCGAGCGGTAAAAGTATTTGTGTGCAATCTGATGACGGAAGCTAACGAGAGCCTGGGACTAAGCGCGGCTGACCACATTCGCGTGCTGCATGAGCATGCGCGCACACGCATCGTAGATTACGCCATGGTGAACCGAACGCCGGTTCCCGGTGATCTCAAGGCCAAGTATGCTGCCGAAGGCGGCAGCCAGATTCAAGTAGACGTCGCCGCTATCGAGAAGATGGGAGTCAAAGTTATCCTCGGCGACTACCTGGAGACTGCGCAGGGCGTGGCCCGCCACGCCACCGACCGTGTGACCCGTGACCTGCTGGCCCTGGCCGCGCAAGCTGCCGCTGCGGGTCGTTAATCGTAGCGCCGCCGTCCCGGCGGCTGTCGCGAGGGCGTCTCGCCCGCGCTTTGTTTTCGTGGGCTGAAAATCGAGGAAAATCTGCCTTGAAGGAATTCGGTATTCCTTTAGCTTCGCTGAGGGGAAGCTTGCCGGCCTTGGCGATGGCCTTCTGCTCTTCCGCTGCGGGCGGGACGCCGGCGCTAGAAGGCACCGCCGTAATACGCCTCCGTGTTCTCGTGGCGAAATAAAACAGGTATATTGAGGCCTAAATGGCGAAATCCCACAATTCCAAAGCTGAGGTGGGTTCGACTCCCGCTCCGGGCAATAACGGCAGGTTTGCCGTCGCTATTCTGGCGGCAGGAAAGGGCACGCGGCTGAAATCGCGCTATCCCAAGGTGCTGCATCATGTGGGCGGCAAATCGCTGCTGGCGCATGTGGTGGCGGCTGCCACTCGCCTCTGCCCTGCCCAGGATGTCTATGCCATCATCGGCCACGACGCAGAGCGGGTGAAGGAAGCGATGGCGGGCAGTGGCATCGGCTTCATCCTGCAAAAAGAGCAGCGCGGCACCGGACACGCCCTGATGGTGGGCGAAGAGGCACTTAGAAATTACGACTACGTCATTGTGCTTTCCGGGGATGCGCCCCTGATCTCGCAGCAGACTGTCGAACGCCTGCGCGACCAACACTTGCATGAGGGCGCGGACATGACTCTGCTGACTGCGGTTATGGAAAGACCATATGGATATGGGCGGATCATATTTCGCAATGGTGGCCGAGAAGTGGAAGCAATTGTTGAAGAAAAATCACTAACTGCCAGCCAGCGCGCCCTGCAGGAAATAAATGCCGGCTTCTACTGCTTTGCGGTTAAGGCCCTGTTCCAGCACATCCGCCAGCTGGGCACCGACAACAAGCACCACGAGTATTACCTCACCGACATGGCCGCCATTCTGGCTAAGGCCGGAAAGAAAGTGATCGCGGTGCAGGCCGACGACGCGCACGAGGTTTTGGGCTGCAACACGCGCCAGGAACTCGCCGAAGTGGATGCGGAACTGCGGATGAAGAAATGCCAGCAGTTGATGGACAGCGGGGTCACCATCTACCAGCCACAAACCTGCGTGATTGATTCTGACGTCACGGTAGGTCCGGATACGGTTATCGAGCCTTTTGTTCACCTGCTGGGCGCCACGCGCATCGGCGCCGAATGCCGCATTCGCTCCTACAGCGTGATCATCAATTGCGAACTGGGCGAGGGTGTGCTCATCCGCAACGGCTGTGTGATGGATGACTCCCGCATCGCGGCACAAGCGGTGCTCGGTCCATATACCCATTTGCGTCCCGGCTGCCACATTGCCGAAGGCGCGCACATGGGCAATTTTGTGGAAGGCAAAAAGCTGAAGCTGGGCAAGGGCTCCAAGGCGCAGCACCTGAGCTACCTGGGCGATGC
>DATJFA010000422.1:0-2224 GCA_035496015.1 Terriglobales bacterium
AAATCCGGCTTCGGGTCTGTGCCGGACTAATCGCCAGGATAGGAAGACTGCCCGGATTGGCTGGCTTAAGGCTGGGCTGAGACCAGTTGGCGCCGCACATTCCAGCCCTCCACCTCGACCGTTGGTATTGCCTTGCCGGCATCACTTGCGGAGTAGGTGGCTGTGATTTGCCGGGTTTCGCCTGGCAGCAGCTCAAAGTAGTTGTCCTGCCAAAGCACAGGGAGAATCTCAGTATCGCTGGGCGCCTCCGCGCTCACCCGGTTGCTGCCCGCGCGGTTTACCTTGAGTCGAATCCCGAAGGCAAGTGTGTGGGCCGGATTATGCAGGGTCACCATGGTCGAGCCGGTCTCGGCACTCACCTGCGAGCGCGCCGACACCTCCAAGTCCACCGGCGGCAAATGGTTCAGCGCAGTGTAGTCGGCGAAAGTCTTAGTGGGCGCCCAGGTGGAGATGTCGTACTGGCCGGTTGTGTCCTCCTGCTCGCGGGCGAAATCAATAGTTTCCGGCGACGTGGAGAGCCAGTAGAAGTTTCTGCTCTTCACCTCTTCTCCGGATTGCAGCGTCAGGCTGACGAAATAGGTTGAGGTCAGGCCGTGGATTTCGGGTAGCGTGAAGACGCGCGTGCTGCTGTCCGGGCCGACATCGAGGTCGGCATCCCGCGAGAACTTCTCAGTCATGTCCAGGTTGTAAACCTTGGCCGTGACCTTCAGCCGGGGAAAACTCTGGTAAAAGGAATTGACCACGACGATGGAGCGGTCATCATAGGAATACTGCACGTGCAGCGGTTCGCAGGCCTTCTTAACGCCGAAGTAAGAGCCGCCAGGCCGCAGATACCAGTCATACATGTGCCAGATCATGCTGGGCCAGGCGTTGTTCAGCATCCACTGGATGATTCCCGTCGACGTGTACTTATTGCGGCCATAGGCTTCCATCATGGCGCGATGCGCTTCGTAGGCTTGCATTTGCGACTTACGGGAATACTCCTCCGCGGAGTTGGACGGCCCATAGCGCTTGTTCAGCGCCTCGGTAAACACGCTAAGCGTGCGCGACATGCCGCCGGCGTGGTACTCCCAGACGGAATCAATAGGCCAGAGGTGGTCCGGCGGCAGCATGCGGCGCAAGCTCTCGATGGGCGGAATGGCGGGCCCAGGGCTGGTTTCGGTGTTGAAGCCGAAAGCGCCGCCGTGGCGGTGGTCGAGGTACCAGAATGATGGCGCCACATATTCGTAGGGACCGGTCATCTTCACGCCGGTGGAGCCCACTGTGGTCGTCCTGCCGCCGGCGGAGGCAATGGCCGGGTTCGGCCAGTCAGACTCCTTGAGGACCTGCAGGTACATCTTTTCCACCTTGGGCGGCGGGGCAAAATCGCTGCCGTAAAACCAAACGAGGACTGAAGGGTGGCGTTCCAGGCGGCGGGCCTGATCGCGCATGGACTCGGCCGCGATGTGCTCGTCTTCCGTGTCCCACTGGGGCCAGTTTTCCCACTGGTCGCAACAGCACCAGCCGGGCATCATCAGAATGCCCATCTCATCAGCCAGGTCGGAGAAGTAGTCGTCCTCCAGCTTGCCTTCCATGCGCACGGTGTTGAGGTTGAGATCCCGCACATATTGCAGTTGTTCGCGCTGCTTTTCGGGAGTGGATCGCAGCAGAAGGTCAAAGCTGTAACCGGCGCCGCGTATCAGGATGTTCTTGCCATTGATCTGAAACAGCCGGTGGCCCTGCTGGTCGAGCTTGGAGGTGACTTCGCGCACGCCGAAACGGGTGTGGCTGGAATCGGAAACCTGGCCATCCACTTCCGCCTGCAGGTTGAGATCGTAGAGGTTCTGTGGGCCCACGGGCGCCGGCCACCACAGCCGCGGATGGGCGAGCTTCAGCTGCGGGAAATTATCGGGGTGGAAACGAACGACCTGGGTCTTTTTGGCGCCCAGCCGCACCGGTTGCTGGAATTCAATATTTTCAATCTTCCCTTTGAGGACGCCAGCGACCGCGTGGTCGGCGGAGTTGGTCAACTCGGCTCTCACGGTGAGGGAAGCCTGGTCGTTAGCGGGTGAGTTGAGCCTGGTGATCACCGCCGGATACCGCAGCCGCAGGGCGCCACTGGCAAGGATGTGCACATCGCGCCAGAGGCCCATTTCCTTGTCGGGCGGCATGGGCGCCCAGTCCACCAGGGTGATGGACAGGTCGCGGGGCTGGGGCGGGAAAACTTCCACCGCCAGGGAATTTG
>DATJFA010000423.1:0-8377 GCA_035496015.1 Terriglobales bacterium
GCTGTCCGCGCGTGGTGTAGGAAAACGAGCGATTGTAGGAGAGCTCGTAGATTTTGCCTATGTCGTGCAGGAAGGCGCCGGTGAGCAGCAGGTCGCGGTCAATCTGGGGATAGTTGCGGCTGAGCAGGTCGCAGGAACGGAAGAGCGAGACCACGTGTTCCAGCAGCCCGCCGATGTAAGCGTGGTGCAAAGTTTTGGCCGCGGGCGCATTCTTGTAGCCGGCGGCAATTTCTGGATCGGCCATGAATGCCTGCACCAGCGCGCGCAGATACTCGTTCTTGAAACCGGCGACGAAATCGGCTACCACCTGCCACAGCTGCTCCACGTCCTGGCTGGTCTTGGGCAGGTAGTCGGCAAAGTCCACCTCGGCTTCGGCCAGCTTGCGCAATTTATGGATGGTCACCTGCCAATGATTCTTGTAGCGATTGATCAGGCCCTTGACCTTGATGTAGTCGTCCTGCTCGAAGGCGTCAAGGGCCTCGGTGACGTTGTCCCACATCTTGGCTTCGACTTGCCCGCTGCGGTCGGCCAGAGTAAGGGCGAGATAGGGCTCGCCGCTTTTCTTGGGCTTCACCTGCTTGGCGGCAACCACAAAGCTGGAAGTGACGACCTTGTTTTCGCAGCGGGGACAATCGGCGATGTAAAAATCTTTCATGACCACGCGCGGCAGATCACACGAAAAGGGCAACAGGGCACTATTGGCGGGGATCAGCCGTTGAGGTCAGCCTACCATTAAAACACCAGGAAACGCTTTTTCTTTTTGTGTTTCTTGGCGTGCTCGGCGGAGGCGGTGGTGAAAATGGGCTTGGTTTCGTTGGGGCTGGCGGAGGTATCGGTGTAGCCCGGCTTAATGTCAATGTAAGCGTCTTCGCGCAGCTTGGTCAGATAGGCGCGCAGCGCAGGCTGCAGCTTCTGCATATAAAGGGCGTCCTGGATTTTCCCTTCCACTTCCTTTTCCGGAGGCACGCCCGCCTGCTCGTGTTCAGTGACCTTGAGAATCACGAAGCCCTGCTTGGTGCGGATGGGCTTGGTGAGTTCGCCCGCCTTCATGCCGAAGGTAGTATCTTCCAGTTCCTTGGCCAGGGTGCCGCGTTTGAAATAGCCGAGGTCGCCGCCCTGCGCGGCGGTGGGCCCATCTGAGTCCTTGCGCGCGACGTCGTCGAACTTTGCGCCCTTCTCGATCTGATCGTATAGCTGATTGGCTTTCGCCTGCGCCGTGGCCACGCGCTGTTCATCGCTGATGGAGGCGGCGGTTTTAGGGTCCTCGGTGGGCGAGGGCTGGGTGCTGACCAGGATTTCGCTCAGGCGCACCTGCTCCGGCTGCTCCATGTCAGCGCGATGGTCGGTGTAATACTTGTGAATTTCGGCGGGAGTGATGGTGATCTTGGAGCCGACATCCTGCTGAATCACTTTCTGCGTAATGATGTTCTCGCGCAGATTCTCCTTGAATTCCTCGTAGGAGACGCCCTGCGACTGGGCGGCCTTGGCCAGGTCGTCCATGGTGGCCAGGCTCATCTGCTTGCGGATTTCATCCAGGCGCTTAACCAGGTCGGTTTCCGCGGTGATGCCCATGTCGTCGCCCTTCTGCAGCAGCAGTTGCTGGTCAACCAGGTCGCGCAGCACGTTCTTCTGCTTATCGGCGATCTCCTGCGGCGAGGCATTCTGCTGCTCGCCTTCCTGCTGCACCTGTTGCTCGCTGCGGTCGAACTCGGTGCGGGTGATGATGTGGTTATTGATGCGGGCAATAATCTCTTCCACCACCGTGCCCGACTTCACGTCCGCCTTGCTGGCGGTGTCGGCTTTGCCCGGATTATCGGCAGCTGTGAGAGGAAGGGCGGCAATGGCTAAAAGGGCGAGAATGGATAGCTGGCGTTTCATGGTCTACTGCTGAGGTCCCGTAAGTCTCTGGAATGAAGTCCTTGTGACTATTGTACATCCCGCAAGCGGCTGGGGTGAGCCCGGGCCGGGGAGCGCTTTCAACAAGATAGACGCTGCTATGATATCTGGTTTTGCTCCGGCTCACGATTGTTTCCGGACTCACTGAGAGGAAAAGCAATGAAGATGCCGGCCGTGCTGAGCGTTTTTCTACTTGTGTCCACTCTATCTCTTGCGGCCCCAAAAAGCGCAGCCCCCGACCAGGCTCAACTCCAAAAGATGGCCGCCCGTTTTGCTCCCACTAAAATCCAGGTGGACATCTCCGGGCTGTCTGCCGGCAACCGCCAGGCGCTGGCCAAGCTGATTGAGGCCGCGCGCATCCTTAACGATATCTATATGCAGCAGTTGTGGGCGGGAGACCGCGCCCTTTATGGGCGGCTGCAGAACGAACGCACGCCGCTGGGCCGCGCGCGATTTCATTATTTCTGGATCAACAAGAGCCCCTGGGACGATCTCGATGATTTCAAAGCGTTCATTCCCGGCGTGCCGGGACGCAAGCCGCTGGGAGCAAATTTCTATCCCGAAGATATGACCCGGCAGCAGTTTGAAAGCTGGGTCAGCACGCTCCCGGAGAAGGACCAGGAGCAGGCTCGCGGCTTTTTCACGGTGATTCACTGGCAAGCCAAGGGAAAGCTCACCATGATTCCCTACAGCCAGGAATACCGCCCGCAGCTGGAGCACGCATCGGCGCTGCTGCGCCAGGCCGCCACGCTCACTGACAACGACTCGCTGCGCAAATTCCTGATGAGCCGGGCAGCTGCCTTCCTTTCCAACGACTACTACCAGAGCGACCTGGACTGGATGGACCTGGACTCGCCGCTGGACATCACCATCGGCCCCTACGAGACCTACACCGACGAGCTGTTCGGCTATAAGGCCGCCTTCGAAGCTTACGTCAACCTGCGCGACGAGAAGGAAACCGCCAAACTGGCTGTCTTTGGCAAGCACCTGCAGGAAATTGAGAATAACCTGCCGGAAGCGCCGCAGTACCGGCGTCCGCAACTGGGGGCGCTGGCGCCCATTCGCGTGGTGGATGAGATCCTGAGCGCCGGCGACGGCGCCCATGGAGTGCAGACCGCCGCCTACAACCTACCCAACGACGAGCGCGTAGTGCAGCAGAAGGGTAGCAAGCGCGTGATGCTGAAGAATGTGCAGGAGGCTAAGTTCGAGGCGGCGCTGGTTCCTATCTCACGGCGGGTGCTGCCGCCGGCGGAGCAGAAGGACGTCAACTTCGAGATGTTCTTCACCCACACGGTGGCTCATGAGCTGATGCACGGGCTGGGGCCGCAGCAAATCAAGGTCCAGGCGCGCGACACCTCTCCCCGCAAGGAACTGAAGGAACTTTACGCGGCCATTGAGGAAGCTAAGGCCGACGTCACCGGCCTGTTCGCCCTGCAGTACATGATGGACCACAGCCAGCAGATGGGGCTGGGAGGCGTGCTGCCCAGCGAGGAAGCGGCGCAGCGCCAGCTCTACACCACCTTCCTGGCTTCCGCCTTCCGCAGCATTCGCTTTGGACTGAACGAGGCGCATGGCAAGGGCACAGCGGTGCAGCTCAATTACCTGCTGGATAAGGGCGGCTTTGTGGCCAACAAGGACGGCACCTTCTCCGTGGATATGGTCAAAATCAAAGACGCGGTGCGCGACCTCGACCACGAATTCCTCACCCTCGAAGCGGAGGGCAACTATGCCGGCGCCAAGCAAATGCTGGAGCACTACGGAGTGCTGCGGCCCGAAGTGCAGAGGGCGCTGGACCGGCTGCATGACATCCCCGTGGACATCGAACCGCAGTTCGTGACCGCGGATGAGCTGGCGCCAGCCCAGGGCAAAAGCGGCCGCAGCTCGCCCTGAAACCAGATTTACAAGCTGGTATCATTGGTTATCTCACGATAACAAATATCATATAAACCCTTTATTTTCAGCCTTGTACGCGACCTAACCTCGGCGTTAACCTGTTCCTGCCCGGGCCGCGCTGTGCCCTAAGACAGCGAAACTAATTTTTCCGCCGACAATGCAGGAACGAAAATTCAAGGTCGTTAAGCTGACTCCAATCGCGCTCGCCAGTTGCGAGCGCTGCAAGACCACGTTCCAATCCTATCAACGCGTCGAGGATGAAGCGGAACGCGAGATGAAGGCGCTGTTCGACACGCATAATTGCGCAGCTGCACGTGTAGCTGGCGAGAACGACTAAAAAAGCCACTCTGCATGTGGAAGTCTCGCCCGAAAGGTGCAGGCGACAGTGCTTCACCAGCCCAGTGTGTTCATCCGCGTCGCAGAGAAAGAAACCCGCCTGGTCATTTCTACTTGTTGCTGGTGCGGAAGAAGAGCAGCCAGCCGGGATTCAGAGGTACTGCGAATTGCGGAACGGTCGCCTTCTTGTGCGGATAAAGCTCCCGGAGAACAAGGCGAAGCACCGATCGCGGAGTAACGTTCTCAGTTTCACGTTTCGAAAGACGGGCGGCAGCGTCGTGTAGGCCAAGGTATTGACGGAAGGCGTCACGCTCCTTCCTTTGCAACCTTGAAACCTGGGAAACGTTGAAACTTTTTTAATTTTGTTTTCGAACCAGCGCAATGGCAGTCACGTCGTTGTGCAGCAGGGGCGCGCGGGTAAACTCCTCTACGCGGTCCAGCACCCGGCGGCACAGCGCGGGCGCATCGGTGGGCGCCATGGCCAGCGTTGCCTGACGCAGCCGCTCCAGGCCGAACTCCTCGTTGCGGAACTTGCTCTCCACCAGGCCGCGCGAAACCAGCAGCAAGGAGGCGCCGGCCTGCAGCACCTTCACCTGGGGTTCGTAGGTGGCATGGGAGAAGAGCCCGAGGGGCAGGGCATTGGCGGGAAGGAGATCCACCTCGGAATTGTGGCGCAGCAGGCCCGGCGTATGGCCCGCATTGCAATACGCCACCGTGCCCACGAGCTCATTGAGGCAGCCGATGAAGGCGGGCGAGTGATGCACCCCGCCGGCGGCCGACAGAATGGCGCGGTTCACCAGCAGGGCGAGTTCCGCCAGGGCCTCATTATCGTTGCCGTGGTCGGCGGCGAACAGCTGCGGTACCTGGGCGCGGAAAACGTCCTGCACCGCGGCGGCGATTTCCATCGCTTCGTCGCGTTTGCCCGCGAAGTCGAAGAGGGCAAAGGCCAGCCGCGATGAGCCCAGTTCCACAAAGTCGTAGAAGTCGCCGCCCATGCGCGCGAGGGCGTATTCCGCGCCCGCCTCCACGGTCTTCATTTTGGGCAGGGGCGCGCGCTCGGGCAGGCGGCGCGCGGCGCGGGGCGCAGCGCCCTGGAACGGGAAGCGCATGGCGGCTCAAAGTAGCACAAGCAGGCGGGAGCGGCAATTAGCTACTGGCTTCTGCCAGAAGTGTCCCCAGAAGGCCCCGCCAACCCGGCGGAAGCTGCTAACCTAGGAAGCTGGGCAATCCGGCGGCAGGCCCATGCTTCGCACAGCGGCCCTCATCTACAACCCGGCCTCAGGACGGCAGGACGAGCGGCGCCGCGCCCAGGTGGAAGCGGCGGCGGCGGAGCTGCAGAGGGGCGGAGTGCGCGCCACCATTGTGGCCAGCAAAGGGCCGCGCCAGGCGGGCGAGCAGGCGCGGCAGCTGGTGGCCGATGGCTGCGGCGCCATTTTCGCCTGCGGCGGCGACGGCACCATCCACGACGTTTTGCAGGGCCTGGTCTTCAGCCAGGCAGCGCTGGGGGTCATTCCCATGGGCACAGCGAACGCCCTGGCCCACGACCTGGGCTTGCCGCGGCACCCGGCACGGGCGGCACAGGCCGCACTCACTGCCAGCCCGCAGCGCATAGCCGTGGGGCGCATTGCCTATCACGACAGGAATGACCAGCCCTGCACTCGTTACTTCGTGATCGCAGTGGGGGTAGGCGTGGATGCCGACCTGTTTTACCGCCTGCATGCCAACATGAAGCAGCGCATGGGCATGGGCGCGTATTACGCCGAAGCCTTGCGCCTGTGGCTCACCCACGACCTGGGACGGTTCGAGGCGGAATTTACCGACGCACGCAGCGGCGAGATGCGACGGGAATCCGTGTCTCAGGCCCTGGCTGTTCGAATCACGCAGTTCGGAGGCGTGCTGCGCCGCTTTGCCCCAGGAGCGGCGCTGCGCCGCAATGACGTGCAGCTGGTGCTGTTCAAAACCAGCAGCCGCCTGCCCTACCTGATGTACATCCTGCGCTCGCTGGCGGGCGGGCGCTGGCGGGTGCCGGGAGTGGAGCTGGCGCACAGCACGCGCCTGATCTGCCGGCCCGGCGGCAACGGCAGCGGTGCTTCCTCCCGCGTGTATGTGGAGGCCGATGGCGAAGTGCTGGGCCGCTTGCCGGTGGAACTCACCGTCGTCCCCAGCGCCTTGACCCTGCTGGTGCCGCAGACGTTGGCCACGGAAAAAGTTCGCGATCACGTGATGGCCACCGCCCCGCGGGTGGGCAATGCGGTATCCTGAATGCTTTTCTCCTGACCTTTGGAGCCGCTCACCCATTTCCTGACAGGCGCCTGTATGGGCCGCGCCGGACTGAACCGCAAGACGGCGCTGGCTACCGTCACCCTGGTGCTTTCCGCCGAAGCTCCCGACCTGGATGTTTTGGGCTACTTCGGTGGGCCGGTGTATGGCTTTGCCCACCATCGCGGCATCACTCATACGCTGGTTGGCGTGCCCATGATGGCGGCGCTGACCGTGGTGGTCGTATGGGGCGTCTACAGCCTGTGGCATTGGCGGCGAAAGGCGGCCCGCGCGCCGCGCTGGGGATTGCTGTTCGGCTTTGCCTGCCTGGGCGGACTCAGCCACATCCTGCTGGATTTCACCAACAACTACGGGGTGCGCCCGTTTTCTCCCTTCTATCCCCACTGGTACTCCTGGGACATTGTTTTCATCGTGGAACCCTTGCTGTGGGTCATCCTGGTGGCCGGGCTGGTGCTGCCGGCCCTGTTTGGGTTGATTCATCAGGAAATTGGGATTAAGGAACGCGGCCCGCGCGGGCGCACCGGCGCCATCCTGGCCCTGGCAGGCATGCTGCTGCTGTGGGGTGTACGCGACTTTGAGCATCGCCATGCTCTGGCCGCCATGCAGGCGCGCCTTTACGACGGAGCCGAACCCATCCGCCTCTCCGCCTATCCCTACTGGGTGAATCCCTTTAAATGGATGGGCGTGGTCGAAACCAGGGACTTCTTCCAGACCATGCACGTGGATTCGCTTGCCCCCGATGTTGACCCCGATAATGAAGCCAAAACCTACCACAAGCCCGAGGAGACGCCGGTGACGCTGGCGGCGAAGAAGAGCTACCTGGGGCGGGTTTATCTCGACTGGGCGCACTATCCGCTGACCGAAACGGAGAAGGTGGAGAGCCCGCCGGGCTACGTGGTGCGCTTTTTTGATCTGCGATTTATGTATCCGGAACGGCGGGAGCGGCCTCTAAGCTCTCGCGTGGTGCTGAATGACAAGCTGCAGGTTGTGGCCGAGTACATGGGCTTGCGCCGGCAATCCAACCGGGGAGAAAGTTCCGTCGGCAAATAGTGTTCCCGCGGCGTCATGCTGAGGGCCTTCAGGCCCGAAGCATCTCGCGTGCAGTGCCACGGACGTTGCATTCCGGCCGACTTGACTGCGGCGCGGGGAAAGAACAGAATTTAAGATTCGCATTGGCGAGGTGACCATGCTGGCAATCCTGTTTGTGCTGTTCGCCGTCGGCTTCCGCTTCCTGCCCCATCCCCTGGCGTTCACGCCGGTGGCCGCTTCACTGCTCTACTTCGGCGCGCGCATGCCGCGCAAGTATGTGTGGATTCCGGTTGCGCTCTTTGCCGCCTCGGATATCATTCTCACCAAGGTGGTCTACGGCTACGCTTTGCCGGCGGACACTTTCATCAGCTGGGGGTATTACCTCGCCATCGCCTTGTTCGGTGGCGTGCTCATGACCAACAGCAAGCCCTGGCGGGTTTTGGGCGCCGCGCTGAGCGCCTCGGTTTTCTTCTTCATCATCAGCAACTTCGGGGTATGGGCGGCATGGGCCACCTATCCCAAGACATTCGGGGGGTTGATGGCCGCCTACGTTGCCGGCTTGCCCTTCTTCCGCAATGACGTAGCCGGCGACCTGGTGTTTACCGCCCTCTTCTTCGGCATCGGGCACATGGTGCACGTGATGGCGGAGCGCCGGGCACACGCCGCCGCATAACCCTTTTTTTCACCACAGAGGACACAGAGTCACAGAGGAAATTCTTCGGAAGACACATCAGGTTCTGTGTGCCTATTGCCACCTTCCCCTGGCTTCAGGTTACGGTGTTGGCCGTGGCATTTGTCTTCAGATGGTGCTTTAAGGTGTGCGTCCTGGCGGTCAACTGCCCTAAATCTTGAAGTCTCTGTGCCTCTGTGTCTCTGTGGTGAAACAAGGTTCTACACGGGGCGGGTACGCCGCCGGCGCAGCAGCAGGTAGCCCACGAGTATC
>DATJFA010000424.1:0-7288 GCA_035496015.1 Terriglobales bacterium
CGCGGAGTTCTGGGGGTGGATTACGCCTGCCTGCTTACCCCCGGAGATGGCAGTTGGAAGGGCAATGGCTCACCCTCCCTTGGCCAGGCCCTCGATTCCTTGTCTCTGCGCCGGGCCCTCCAGCGGGGCTTAATCGTCACCGACCAGGAACACGACGAAGCGGCGAGCGCCTGGGCGCAGGACCACCAGGTGCGGTCTTATGCGCTGGTGCCGGGGATTGCCGCCAATCGCGTCGTCTGTGTGCTGTGCGCCCACAATGGCCCCGAACCCTATGAGTTTCACGCCTCTGCGGTTCGTTTCCTGCAGGGCCTGGCCAGCCAGACCGCATTAGCGCTGGAGAACGCCTCCCTGATCCGGGAACTCAAGCGCAACAATGAGGAACTGGCGGCGGCCAACCACAAATTGCAGGAACTGGACAAGCTGAAATCCAATTTTCTCAGCGTAGCCACCCACGAACTGCGAACTCCCCTGAGCGTCATTCTGGGCTACAACGCCATGCTGGAGGAGAGTCTGCAGGACCGGTTGGACGAGAGTGAGCGCCAGACTCTGGCGGAGTCCATTGCTGCCTGCAAGCGCCTGATTCGCATGGTCAATTCCATGCTCGATATAAGCCAGATTGAGTCCGGCAAGATGCAAATGGAGTTTGTCCCCTCGGACCTGCGCCGCCTGGTCAACGGGGTGGCAGCCCTTTTTCATCAGGAAGCGCGCAGCCGGCGCCTGCACCTCCGGGTGGAGCTGCCCGCCCGCTCGCTCCGGGTTGAACTCGACGCCGAGCGCATCGAGCAGGTGCTGATTAACTTGGTGGGCAATGCCCTGAAATTCACCCCCGCTGGCGGTTCCATCGTTATTCGGGTGCGCCCTCATCCCGAGCTCCGCCAGGTGGAAATTAGCGTTCAGGACAGCGGGGTTGGCATTGCTCCAGAAGACCAGGCGCGGATCTTTGATGAATTTGCCCAGGTCCGGCACGCGCATGCGGGCAGCGCTCGCGATGGCTCTGGACTAGGGCTGGCGATCGCCAAGCGCATCGTCGAGGCCCACCATGGCGAGTTGCGTGTAACCAGCACTCCCGGGCAAGGCAGTACATTCTCTTTTACTCTCCCCATAAAAGCCGATCATTCGGACGATTACCCCATGTTCGACAAAGCAGTTCCTGCCTGAACGTGGTTTTTGGGCAGAAAAGGTGAGAACTTCTGTTCCCTAAGCAACCTGATTCCAACTTGTGGAATCCAGATACAATGGTATTCGCCCGGTGTGGGGTGAATGGGGCGTCTCCTGCCGAGTCTGAGGCGGAGAATTCATCTTGCTTTACAAGCAATGTACCCGTTTCCTGAGCCCCTAAGCCGCGGCGTTCGCAGGAGTTCCCCTTGTCTGACCAGAATATTCGCATGCTGATCGTGGACGATGACGCCACGATGTCGCGCTACCTTACCGCCTACTTTGCCCGCCGCAATTTCGAGGTCAACACCGCCTCCAGCGGCGAAGAGGCCATCCGCATGTTCCGCTCCTTCGATCCCAGTGTGGTTCTGTTGGACATTTCCATGCCCGGCATGGACGGCATTGAGACGTTGGAGCGAGTCAAGCAGATCAAGCCGGAAGTGGGCGTGGTCATGCTCTCCGGGCAGAACAGCCCGGAGCAGATTTTCAAGGCATCTCGCCTGGGCGCGGACGACTACATCAGCAAGCCCTTTGAACCCAAAGAGCTCGAGGTGCGCCTCAGCAAGGTTCTGGACAAGCAGAAACTGCTCACCGAAGTCAGCCAGCTGCGCGAGCAGGTGCGGCGACAGAGTGACTTCTCCATGACCTTCGGCAACAGCCCCAAAATGGAGGAGGTCAAGATGACGATTGAGCAGGTGGCGGATACCAATGCCACTGTGCTCATTCGCGGCGAGAGCGGCACGGGCAAAGAAGTAGTGGCCCGCATGGTGCATTCGTTTTCGGGCCGCCGCGACCGCAGCTTCGTCAAGGTGAATTGCGCCGCCATTCCCAATGAACTGCTGGAAAGCGAGCTTTTCGGTTATGAGCCCGGGGCCTTTACCGGAGCCAGCCGGCAGAAACCCGGAAAGTTCGACCAGGCAAATCAGGGAACGCTCTTTCTGGACGAAATAAGCGAGATGCATCCCGCACTGCAGGCCAAGCTCTTGCATGTTTTGCAGGACGGCGAATTCTCCCGCCTGGGCGGCAAGCGCGACATCTCGGTAGACGTACGGATTCTTGCGGCCACAAACAAACCGCTGGAGCGGGCGGTGCAGGATGGCATGTTCCGCGAGGACCTGTTCTACCGCCTCAACGTGGTCACCATTCATATTCCGCCGCTGCGCGAGCGCCGGGAGGAAATCTCGCTGTTCCTGGAATACTTCTTGCGCCGCTACAGCGAGTATTACGGAAAGCAGCCCCCAGCCTTCAGCGATTACGCCATCGGCCGCATGATGGACTATGCCTGGCCGGGGAACATCCGCGAATTAGAGAACATGGTGAAGCGCTATGTGATCGTGGGGAATGAGGGACAAATCATCCGCGAGCTCTCCACCCACAAGCCGATCGTCTCCTCCTACATCCAGCCGATGGCCGCGGCGGCAGCCGCCGGCGCCGGTCCGGGTGCCACGGTTACGGAAGCGACGGCACCGGCCGCGATGACTGACAGCGAAGCAGCGGACCTGTCGCTGCTTGAAATTGGCCGCCGAGCAGCCATGAAGGCGGAGCAGGAAGCCATTGAGCGGGTGTTGGCGCAGACCCGCTGGAATCGCCGCCAAGCCGCTAAAATCCTTAAAATCAGCTACAAGGCCCTGCTGAATAAGCTCAAGGCTATGGAGCAGCAGAGTCGTCTCGCAAAAGAGCAAAGACCTGCCTAGCATTGGAACGCAATTGCAACCAGTTATCAGATGGTTAATCTTAGGGCCATCTGTGCAAGCTTAGAACCCTTAGTCCTAAGTCCCAAAATGGAAAGGACTTCGCCCAAGTGCCAGAAACCGCCCAGTGGAACTGGCCTTTGGCTCGGGAAGTGCTACTTCGAAGAGCAATAAAAGAGGCCGTTTCAAACAAATGACTTCAACCCTCTTCGTATCATCTCGACATCTCCATGCCGGCTCTGCTTTGCGAGCCGGTAAGCATCGCCTTCCCTGACTTTCCCTCCCTCCCTTGCCTCTTTAGGGTGGCCCCAGAAATGGGGCCGCTTTTTTTTATGAGGCGGATTCTTCGGGTAGGGCTCTTGGCCTTCGGCTTTTGGCCTTCGGCTTTTGGCCTTCGGCTTTTGCTGGTCGTTCGTGCTTCGGGTTTGCTGGCCTACAGCGCAAACGAAGCGAGGCGGATGCAATGGGTTTGCATCATAATCAGTTTGGTGTCACGCCGCTGGAACCCCGAAGACCGGCGAAGCGCAAGCTACCTTCGCCAGTTGACGCCGTTCGATATCGGCGAATATCATCATTGTTTGCCCCAAATAGTTTCATAAATTCAGGAAGGCTGCCGCCAGCCAGCGGCAGGGACGTACATGGACAAGAGGAAGTTGGAGCAATTCAAAAAACGGCTGGAAGAGCGCCAGCACCAGCTCAAGCGCAATGTCTCGCGCACCGAACAGGACGGGCGTTCGGCGGATGAGGGCACGGCGCAGGATATCGCCGACCGGGCGGCCAGCTCTTATAACAAAGAATTCCTGTTCCACCAGAGCAATAACGAGCGCCAGCTGCTGCAGATGGTGGAAGGGGCCCTTAGCCGCATTCACGAGGGCAGCTTTGGCCAGTGCATCTCCTGCGGCAAGGAGATCAATCCCAAACGCCTGGAAGCGGTGCCCTGGACCCGCCACTGCATCGAATGCCAGGAAAAGCTGGAGCAGGGGCGGCTGGAAGAGGCGTCGCGGTAGGACTGCAGTTCTCGGTTCTCAGTTCTCGGTTCTTAGCACCGAATGAGCAGCTCTACCGAGCCGCTTAGTTCTCCCATCTATAAAGGCCCACCCGGATTTAGCAGAAAATCAATCGGCCGTAGTCAACGGTGAACGCCCGTGCACACCCGGTTCCAACTGAGAACCGAGAACTGGGAACTGAGAACTGCCTCACTGCGGCTTCTGCGGTTGCTGCTGTTGCTGCTGCTTCTTTCCCCCAAACACCTGATTCAGGATGTCGCCCAGAGGATTGGCCTTAGGCTGCTGTTGCTGATTTTGCGCCTGGCCCGGTTGCGGCTGAGCAGGTTTTTGCCCAGCCGCCGCCGGCTGTTGCTGCGGCTGTTGCTGTCCGGCGACCGCGCCCAGGATGTTTCCCAGATTCGGCTTCTGTCCGCTCTTTCCGCCCAACAAGGCCCCGACAGCCTGCCCCAGCGCCGGATTCGCAGTAGTCGGCAGCATGTGCTGCAGCTTCATTTGCGCCACCTTCTGCACGTCGGGCGCGACGATGGGGCGCTGAAAGGTTCCCGTCACCAGCACCGGAATTACCAGCTCGCCGTTCTGGTTGGCCAGCGCGGTGTTCATAAACCCGCCGATGTTGGTCCCGCCTACCTTGTTGGAGAACCACTTTGACATCACCGCCGTCAGGTGCAGATTCAGGGCATTGTTCACCAAGTTCACCGCTCCCGTGGCGCCCAGACTGCCGCCCTCGATCTGCGCCTGCAGGTTGTTGGTTTCGGCCAGGCCATTACGGACATTGAACGTGCCGGTCAGCTTTAGAAGATTAGTGACGGGCTGCGAAGTGGCGGGCGTGCCGCTCAAAAATTTCCCCACGTTGCCCAGTTCGTGCAGCAGGTCAATGCCCACGATGCGGCCCTTGGTCAAATCGAGATTGACTGTGCCATTCAGCGTGCGCGCCATGTCGCTGGAAGAAGCGGCGGCAAAGCCCATGTTGGCATTGGTGGCCAGCAGGCCGTACAGCGTCTGCTTGATCGAAGTGACCGAGGAGACCAGCTTGTTGGCATCCACGTTGGCGAGCTTGCTTTGTACCTGCACGCCCATGGGAGTTTGTCGCGCATCGAGCACGATGGCGCCGGTCTCCTGCCCGCCATACACCTGCGCGGTCAGCGGCGAGAGCGTGATGATGCCGCGATTAAGCTTCACGTTGGAGCGCACGTTGTTGAGCACGAGCTGGTCGTGAAGCAGGGTGCCCACCATCAGCGTGCCCGTGCCGGTCATGCGGGTCAGGATGGATGGCTGTGGCGGCGCGGCGGCTTCCGCACTGGGCACAACGTTCCAGGCAGCACGTTTTTGCGGGGCGGGCTGGGCAGCTGTGATCTGCTGCAGCTCCATCACGTCAACCTTGGGCGACATGATGTCGAACTGCACCTGCGGAGCGGCGAAGTCGCGCATGGTCAGGTTGCCGGTGGCGCTGCTCTGACCCAGCGAGGCGACCAACTTGTCCACCGCCATGGAATTCTCGGTGAAGCGCAGGTCGGCGCTGCGCACGCTCACCGGCTGAGTGAGGCTGGGCATTTTCAGGGAGGCGTTCGCCACCTGGCCGGTGCCGCTGAACTTCAAGGCGGAAGCATTCTTCAAAGGCCCGGAAGCATGCACGTTGAGGGTGAGAGTGCCGCTGCCGCTCATGCCTTCCAGGGAAGTAGCGCCGTAGGCTTTGCCGATGTTGATCAGGTCGCCGATTTGCGCGTTTGCGGTGCGTACGGTGGCGCTGATGTTGGGCGCCGCGCCGGTGTAGCCGGTGAGCGTGAACTGCGTGCCCAGCTTGGTGCCCGCAGTGGTGGCGGTGAAGTCATTGGAGCTGACCTGCGTGGGCGTCATGCTCAGGTCCAGAGCGGGAACGGCTACCGCCTGGGGCAGACCCTTGCCGCTGATGTTGAGGTTGCGGGCGGAGATGGAACCGTTAAGCGCCGGGCTGCTGGTGGCGCCCTGCGCGTGAACATCGGCATTGAGGCGCCCGTTGATGTTCATGCCGGGCGCAAACGCCACGCCCATGGCTGAAGCCAGCCGTCCTACCTCGCCCAGGGAAACATCAGAAGCCTTGAGCTGCACGTTCACCTGGGCCGGCGTGGTCTTCAGGTTCATGCTGCCGGTGACGGAAAGAGGGGTCGAACCCAGCTGCAGCGCGCCCTTGCTGATGTTCAGCACGTCAGTGTTCAGATCGTCTCGCAGGTCGTAGTCGGCCGTAATCGGGTAGCCCAGCTTCACTCCGTGAATGACCGGATCCTGCAGCTTGAGCTTTCCCTGGGAAGCCAAATTGCCGCTCTGATTTCTGATTTTCATCTCGCCGGAGATGGTGGCATCCGTGCCCGCCAGGGCCGGGGTGTTCAGGAACTTCTGGGCGGCGGAGAGCGCCACCTGCTGCAGCTTGAGCGAGCCGTCAAACGGCGTGGCCATCATGTTGGAGCTGTTGAGGGGACCGCCGGTGCCATCCAGGCTGACTTCCTGCGAGCCCGCGCCCGGCAAGTGGAGTGTTGCGGAAACGGAAAACGGCTTACCGGGGGCGAAATTGCTCAGGCTGACATCAATGTGGTCGTAGACCGCGCGCGGCTGGCGCTTCTGGCGGTCGGTGACGGCGATCTGGCCGTCGCTGATTTTCAGGTTATTCAGCGCGAAGGCTCCGGCGTTCTGCGAACCTGGTGTGCCGGGCTGGGGAGCAGGCTTTTTCTGCGGCGGAGGAGCAGCTCCGGCTGCGGGCTGGCCGATGGTAGAAAAATTCCACACTCCCTGCGCATTGCGCACCAGCTCAATGTGGGGACGCTGCAGCGTTAGGGACTGAACCTCGACCTTTTTGCTCAACAGCGGCAGCAGCGCGATGGAAACATCCAGCTCCTGCACCTGAGCAAAGGGACCGGTGGAGAAATGGGGATCATCGCTGACACTGACATTTTCCACCCGCACCCGCGGAGGAAGCAGGCCCAGGTGCATTTCCCCCAGGGTCACCTGGCGGCCCAGCTTCTGCTGCAGTTCGCTCTGGATTTGCGGCCGGTACTGGTTGACGTTGAGGAACAGCGGGGCAACCAGCAGGATGCCAATGATGAGAGCAACAATGATGCCGATGATGATGGCGGCTTTGCGCATAAGACACCTTCTTTCCGCCAGGCCAGCTTCTTTGCCCGAGCAGCAGCTCTGCCTATGGGAAATGGTACTCCTCATTTCGAAGGGCAGGGCTGGCCTTACGGTTGCACTGCCGAGGAAAACGTGAGCAGACGGGGACCCTAGCTCAAGCCGGAGCAGTACAGGGGTGCGCGGTTCGTTGACGCTGGGTTTTTGCGGCTGTTACACTGAATTTCAGCCTCCCGGCACAGCGCCCCTAGAAGGAACCTCGTGCGAGCAGAAGTCCGGCATCAGCTTAAACAAGACAGATTCGCAGTGGCCACTGCGGAAACCGTCTCCTGGGCG
>DATJFA010000425.1:0-39066 GCA_035496015.1 Terriglobales bacterium
CTGTCCAGCGGCGAAATAAGCAATCAGCAGTCAGCAATCAGCTTTTGAACGTCTGGGTTAATCTCCAGCGAAAGTAAGCACTTAGCATTTAGCAATTGGCACTTGGCCAGCGACGGTTCTTGCCGCTCCGAAATCGCCCCAGAGGTTTAGGGCTAACCCGTAATTGCCAACTGCTACTTTTTGAACGCTACATTCACCAGCAGCTTGTCGCCGCCGATGTCCACGACATTGCAGAAAGTGCGGTCGCGGCGGCGGGTAAAGTCCAGGCCCACGCGGCTCTTGCCCACGCGCAGGTTGCGGATGTGCAGGTGGTCAAGCCAGTCAGGCAGTTCCGGGTTCACGATGTTCAGTTCCTTGCGCGGCGCGCTGGGCCGGATTCCCAGCACGGAAGAAAGAATCAGCAGCAGCGCGCCCGACGCCCAGGCCTGCGGCGAACACGAAACGGGATAGTGCACCGGCTCATCGTTTTCCCGGCGCTGCACTCCGCAGAACAGCTCGGGCAAACGGTAATCGCGGAAGTTGAGCGCCGCCTGAAACATCGCGGTCAGCAGGCGCAGCACCGGGCGGCGAAACTCGTTGAGCGCCATGCCGTGGGCGATGAGCGAATTGTCGTGCGGCCACACCGAGCCGCGGTGGTAGCTCAGCGGGTTAAACACGCGCTCCGAACTGGCCAGCGTGCGCCAGCCCCACCCGGTAAACATGTCCTCGTGCATGATTCGGTTCACCACGGCGCGAGCGCGGTCTCTGGTTAGAACGCGGGTGAACAGCAGTTGGCCGGCGTTGGAGGAAATCACCTCCAGCGGACGTTTTTTGTCATCCAGCGCCATGGCATAGTAGCCGGGACCGGGCATCCAGAATGCTTTTTCGAGGCGCTTGGCGAGTTCAGCTGCCTCCTTGCGCAGGCGCTCGGCGCGGCCAGTATCACCAAACGCTCGCAGCAGCGAAGCCATGCGGTATTTGGCCTCGTACACATAGCCCTGCACTTCCACCAGCGCCAGCGGCGGCCGGGCGACAGCGCCATCGGGGCGCATGTTGGCGTCCCAGGAGTCCTTCCATCCCTGGTTGACCAGGCCCTTAGGCGAGCGCCGTAAAAACTCGACGAAACCATCGCCATCCAGGTCGCCATAGCGGTCAATCCATTCAAGAGCGCGGTAAGCGGCAGGCAGCAACTCGCGCATGAGCTCGTCGTCGGCGGTCCAGTTGTAGGTTTCGCTGAGCAGAATGAGGAACAGCGGAGTGGCGTCTACCGAGCCGTAGTAGGGTCCAAAGGGCATCTCGCCGCTGCGCGTCATCTCCCCCGTGCGCAGCTCGTGCAGGATTTTCCCCGGCTCTTCATCGCGCCAGTCGTTGTATTCGGTGCCCTGGTAGCGGGCCAAAACCCGCAAGGTGTCAATAGCGAGCTGGGGATTAAGTGCCAGCGCCTGATAGGAGGCGACGATGGAATCGCGCCCAAAAATGGTGGCGAACCAGGGAATGCCGGCGCCGATGGTGCACTGGTTGCCGTCAGGAATTTGCAGCGCGTGGAAGTCGCCGATGGCGGTCTGCAAGGCGGCATCGAATACGCCGTGACTGCTGCTGAAAATGGTGGAAGTGCTCTCCCATTCGGCGTAGTTTTCGCGGCGGCGCCGCAGGTTGGAGCCGAAGTCGTAACTGCGCTGCGCGGGCTGCCGGCCTTCCACGCCGGGAGTAACCGTCACCTCCATCTGAAACTGCTTCAGGGGCGGCAGCTGCATCTCCCAGCGGGCGCTGCGCTCGCCCAGGTGCGCCGGCGCTGGGCGCATGGCGATCAGAGTCTGGCGCAGAATTCCATCCCGCCCGCGGTAGTAAAAGGAAAGCCGATCGTGCTCCACCACGGGACGATAGTACTGGCCGTGGTCGGAACGCGGGCAGCCGCGCACCTGGAAAACGTCCACAAAGTCAGCTTCGAAGCAGAGCTCAATGAAGATATCCACCGGCGCCAGATTGAAGTTCTCAAATGTAAACCGGTCAAAGAAGGTATCTTCACCCAGCAACTGCTCGCGCCGGATGTGGATGGTGTTCTCCGGCAGGTCGAAGGAATCGCGCAGGGTGATGTTGCCGGTAGTCAGCTCGATTTGCGAGACAAATGTATTCTCCGTGCTGGAGGAGAGCACCACGGCTCGATGCCCGCCCACCTTGAGCTCCAGGTAGCTGAGGAAGCGGGTATCGTCGTGGAAAAAACCCACGTCGGGGGCGCCTGGGGGAGTGATGTCGCCGGCGACGGTGGTGGACAGGAAGGTCTTACCCTCAATAAGAGTGAGGTTATTGACCTTGCGGGGCTCGAGGGTCTGAAACGCGACCCGTGGCTCCACATAGGGCGAGGGAATCTCCACCAACTCCGCTTGCGGAATCGAAACTCGTGTGCTCATGCCAACGCACGTTGCTCCTCGACGAGGGCGGAAATCTTGGAGGCCTGTCCAGCCGCCAGAATGCCTTGATACAGCTTAGCGTAACGCGCCGCCATGTGCTCGAGCGAATATCCCTCCTGTACATGCTGGCGCACCATGGCGGGAGCAATCGCCTGGCCAACTTGGCGCGCCCGCGTGGCCATTTCCTCCACAGATTGGCAGATGAAGCCGTTCGCTCCGTTTTCAATAACTTCTCGCACCGCCCCCCCAGGAAAAGCCAGCACCGGGGTGCCGCACGCCATGGATTCGAGCATCACCAGGCCGAAGGGCTCGTCCCACTGAATAGGAAACAACATGGCTCGGGCATTACCCAGGAGTTCATTCTTAGCCGCCAAGTCAGCCTCGCCTATGTATTCGATGAAACTGCCGTCCAGATGAGGTTTGATTTCGGTCTCAAAGTAATCGCGGAACATGGGCTGGACTTCACCGGCAATTTTCAAGGGCAGGCCGGCTTCTTTGGCTGCCTGAATGGCAAGGTGAGGTCCCTTGATGGGCGCGATCCGGCCCAGGAAAGCCAGGTAGTCCTGCTTTTTTTCGCGGTACTGATATCGGGTAAGGTCCAGGCCATGGTGGATGGTCTGCAGGTGGGCCATGGTCTCCTGCCGACGCTGGAAGTCGCTGATGGTGACGTAATTGACCTCGGGGAAGTAGCTGTAGAAATCGCTCAGTTCCGGTATGTGGGGATGATGAATGGTGTAAACGAAAGGACGGTGGATATAACGGGAGCAGACGAGGCCGGGAGCATTATTGATATGAATAAGGTCGCAGGTACGAGCCGCATCCTTCACCGCCCAGGTGGTGTGATTCAGGTCCTTGAGGTTGTCATAAACCTCGCCTTTGATAGGCCACTGTGCCTTAGGGAAAAGCCAGCGGGTTTCAGTCCCGGCGCTGGATTCCCCATTGGCGTAAACGACGACATCCAGGCCAGCCTTCTGTAATCCCGCCGCCAACTGAGCAATGAACAACTCCGTCCCACCGTAGCGGCGGGGCGGGACACTTATGAAGGGTGGCGCGACAATAGCAACTCTCACCGAGTACACCTCCTCGCAGGTTTTTGCTGGCTTACTAGTGGAGAGGAACGGGGGGAGTTCAGCCCCCTACTGAATGGATGCGGCACCGACCGAGCGAGTTTTCCAAGTGCGGACTCGGCGCGCACGCAGAGCTGAATTGTGCGCGGACAGAACACCCCTAAGCTGCGGCCGCGGGTTCTCCAAGGGGTGAAAGGGGGCGAGTTCCGGCCCCGCTGACATACTGCTCAAACTGCTGAGCGCGGCGCTCAGCGGTGTGCTCAGCCAGTACCCGCTCCTGAGCGCTGCGGCCGATGCGGCGCAACTCGGCGTCGTCGGTTGCGGTCAGATACGCAACCACGTCGCCAGGGTCGGCAGGAACCAGTATCTCCCTCCCGGGAACAAAAAAGGAATCCAGGCCGGGCCAGTTGTCCGACACCATGGTGGCGCCGCAGGCCGCTGCCTCGAAAACTCGTACAGAGGGCGAGTAGCCGGCCTGCACCATGGCCCGCCGGGTGACGTTGAGGGTGAGGCGTGAAGAACTGTAGAAGCGCGGATGCCAGCGCGGGTTCAGGTGGCGAATGCGGCGCACGTTGGCCGGCCAACGCAGGTTGGGCGGGTACTGCGGTCCCGCCAACAGAAAGCTCTGCTGCGGGAGGCGGCGCGCCGGCTCGCAGAACAGGTGTTCGATTTTAGGCTGCCGGTCGGGCGCATAGGTGCCCATATAGCTCATGTCCGACTGGTAGCGCTTATGCACCGGCCAGGAGCGATACTCCTCCGCATCCACAGAGCAGTAGAGCGGAACTGCCCGCTGGGCGCCAAAATCCTGCTCGAGTTCCTGCAGCATGGGGCCGCCGGTGAAGCTGAAATACAGGTGGAAGCCGGAAATCTGGTCGCCGCGCAGGTAATCGGTTGCGCCCGATTCGCGCAGTTGCGCGACCGTGACCGGAGTGTCTATGTCATAGAAAGCCTTGACCGGAGCGGGAGAATCCAGAAGCTGGTCGATGGCTGCGAGGCCGCAGGGAAAATACGAGCCCACCATGGCCACATCGCAGTTCCTCAGCTCGCGGCGGGCACGGGGCAGGACGTCCTTCCAGTTCTGAAAGATGCACATTTCGCAGAACGGCGGGTTGGGCAGGTCGCGGTTGGAGGCATACCATTCCAGGTCTTTCTCGAAGAACAGGATCTTGTGACCACGGGCATGCAGGGCCCGCGCCAGGGAGCGGAAAGTGGTGGCGTGGCCGTTACCCCAGGCCGAGGTGATGGAAAGACCAAAGATAACGATCTTCAACTTTGCTTCTCCGTTCACGCGGCTACAGTGCTGCGAGGTTGCGGCCATGCGCTCTGCTTCTCCGCTGAGCGCAGGATTGCGTCCACCTGCCGGGCGCGTAAGGCGTAAGTGTGATCGCGAAGGGCGCGGGCCCGCATGGCGGCGCCGATCTGCGCGCTTTGCGCAATGTCCAGGGTGCGGAGCAGGCCCACAATGTCCTCTGCGCTCGATGCGATGAGGATTTCCTCGCCCGGCTCAAAAAATGTTTCAACTCCCGCCCAGGCGTCGGTGATCAGGCACGCGCCCGCGCCCGCCGCTTCAAAGACCCTCGTAGGTGGAGAAAAACCCACCGCGGCCATGGAGTCGCGATTCACGTTCAGCACCATGCGCGCCGAGCAGTTCACGCGATTGTGGTCGTGGGTTCCGACGTGGCCAATCCAGCGCACGTTGCGTGGCATCGCTTTTCCGGCCCAGCCTTCCCCGCCCAGAATGAATGTCAAATCCGGGGCCAACTCTGCCGCGCGCAGAAAGAATTCTTCCACTCGCCGCTCACGGTCGGGTAAACGGTGGGCGACGAACACCAGATCGCAAGCCAGTCCAGGAGCAGGCTGCACGGGATGGTGAGTCTCCGGCTCCAGCGCGTTGTAAATGGGATAGCAGTTTCTTGCTCCCAGCCGCAGGTAACGCTCGACTAGCGGCGGGCCGCCGCCATAGGTGAAGATGTATTCATATTGCGGAATCAGCGCCAGAAAGGGATCATCGGGGTGGGTCTGCGCGCGTGCCAGCGTGGCGGGCGCATCCACATCCCAGAAAGCAGCGCGCGTGCCGCAGCAACGGCAGCGCAGCACCTCGCGCTCCAGCAATTCGTCATCGGCGCCGACGCCGCTGTGTTTGATGACCAAGTCGGCGTCGCAGGCGCGCGCCAGCATACGATCCAAGTCGCGGGGCGTGAGGTAGACCAGAACCTCAGCGTAATCAATTTCGCCGGCATCGCGGTTCTTCTGGCGGTCGTAAATGTCAGGCTCGGCGAAGGTGATCTCGTGTCCGAGCGCATGCAGGTTCTTATAAATGCCGCGATAATAGGTGGCGGCTCCGTTCCAGTACGACGAAGTCAGGCTGGAACCGAAGACGAAGATTTTCATTTTCCCAGTTCCTCGCAGATGTCCTGAAATTGCCGCGCACGATGAGCGCAGGTGTGGCGGGCCCGAATCGTTTCCAGGCCGCTGGAGGCTATTTGCTCCCGGGCGGCAGCATCGGAGATGAGGCGGCGCAGTTCCGCCGCCATGGCGCGCCCGTCGGCCACGCACAGATAATCTTCGCCGGGACGGAACAAACCTTCGGTATCAGCCCACGGCGCGCATAGCAGGGGAATACCACAGGCCAGCGCTTCGAACACACGGATGGTAGGCACACCGCTCAGGCCGTTGGCGTACTGGCGCCGGGGTACATGCACAGTGAGCTTGCTTTCGCCATAGGCCCGGGGCGCCCGCAGATTGGGCAGATATCCGCGGAACTCGATTCCAGCAGACGCCAGCTTCTGGCGACCCTCTTCCGGATAGCGCACGCCGTGCACCGCAATTTTGTGCCCGCGCAACGCGGCTGCCGGCCCGATGAGAAATTCCTGCAGCTCCTGCGTGCGCTCCTCGTCGCCCCAGTTTCCCACCCAGATCACGTCGGTGTCCTTTTCCGCGTCGACAGCGCGGAAATTACTGATGTCAGCGGCTTCGTGAAACGTCCAGGCCTTCTTGATTCCAAAACCTTGCTGGTAGATGCGGCGAATGGCCTCGCCGAAAGCGAGCACGCCGTCAAACTGGCTGAGGGGCAGGCGCAGCATCTCTTTGGGATTGCTGTAGGCGCGGTGGTGCGTATCGTGGAAGAGGAGGCGGAAGCCAAATTCTCGCTTGAGCGCGGCAATGGCCTCTACCACTTCAGGTGGATTCCACTCGTGGACCACAACCACGTCGGCGCCGCGCAATTCTTCTCGGGAAAAATCGTGGAAGCCGGCGTCATTCTGGTAATAGCGCACATCCAACTCGGGGAAAGCGCGCCAGAATTCTTCGACGGCACTCTGTGCCAATTCGCCTTCCTCGCGTAAGAGGCTGGCCAGCGACCACGCCCCGTACTGCTCGTAACAGCGAACCTCATGACCCAAGCGGATCAACTCGCGGACCAACCCGCGCAGGAAGTGAGCGTTGCCGTGGTTCCAGTCGGAAACCCAGGAGTGAGCGAAAAAACGCAGCTTGAGAGCGTGACTCACGCGGCCAGCGCCTCCGCTCCGACCAGCGAGCAATAAAGTTGCAGGTATTCATTCACCATGCGCTCAGCGGTAAAACGCTGCAGAGCGCGGCGGTAAGCCCGCAGCGCGTAAGTGCGGCGCAGGGCAGGATCAGCGGCAAGCTGGCGGATTTTTTCTGCCAGGTCGGCGCCATCGTTGCGGCGGAAGTACATCGCCGTGTCGCCCCACAATTCGTGAAAACTGGGGGTGTCGTTAACAACCAGCGCGCAGCGCGACATAGCCGCCTCCAGTGGCGCCAAGCCAAAAGGCTCGTAACGGGAGGTGGCGGCGTAAATGGCCGCGCGCGCAAACAGCATTCGCAGTTGTTTTTCCGGCAATAGCCCTTTCAGTTCAACATTGGACGCAGCGGCCAGCCCGCAGTCGCCGCGTAAGTCTTCGTCAGGGTGGGTTTCCGAGCCGGCGATCCAAACCGGCGTCGCCTGCGGGTAACGAGTCAGCAGCGAAACCTGCTTGGCGCAATCCCACAGCCGCCCCACGCCGAGCACGGCCTCGGTTTTCGTCATGTGAGGATTAAAAAGGCGTGGGCTGCGGCCGTTGTAAATCATTATGGGATCTGTGGAGCGGCCGTAAATTTCCGTCAGCATGTAGAGCATCCAGCGCGAAGGCGCAACCACCGTTGTGGCCGAGCCCAACCCACGACTCACCACCTGCCGGTACCAAGCGAGCCAGGAACTGGGCGGCGGTTCTTCCCCGTGGACACTCATCCACCAGCTCACCACATCGCTGTGCGCCACCACGATGCGCGGCAGGTCCACTCCCATACTGCCAAAACAATACTGATTGAAGTGGAGCAGGTCAGGACGGACTTCACGGATTACCGCCTCAAGGAAGTGCGCCGACTGCTCTACATCGCGCTGCGCCTCCTGCATCCACTCCAGGCGAAAAGCGGTGGGACGATAGTCGAGGCCTTGCAGGCCTTCCATCCACGCGCTCTGGCGCGGGGTGGGAATTTCGCCCAAACTGACCAGCGTGACCTGCACGCCGTGGCGGGTCAGTCCCGTCACAAGTTCCCGCGTATAGGTCCAGACGCCGCCCACCGTATCGGCGGTTACTAGGACGCGCATTCCAGTTCCTCGATGTTCGCCGGACGCTGCTCCTGAATGTCGCTGTAGCCCTTGGGATTAAAGGTCGAGGTGTAGTAGTGATGCGCTCGCTCCCAAGCCTTGTCGTCGGGGGTGCCGAACATCTGCTGGTAAAGCGGAGTGCCGGGGAATGGGAACATGGGCACGGGCTCACTGACCCACACGTCATGCGCCTTCAGCTTCTGCTGCCACTTGCGGATTTCCTCACGATTGTCGTGGTCGGTAAGAATCAGGTTGGCCTGCACCCAGGGAATGCGCTTGCGGGCATAGATGAGCAGCTCGGTGAGGCGCTCGGTGGACATGCGGCAGTTCTTATTCAGTTCGTCGCGTCCCTCGTCAGTAATGGATTCAATGCCGCACTCAAAAGAGATACAGCGCGCGCGGCCCAGCAGATCGAGGGTGTCTTCGTTCCACAGGTCAATTCGTGACTGCAAACCGATGCTCACCTTGCGCTCGGCAATTCCCTCCAGCAGGCGGAGGACGTTCTTGCCTACGCCAAAAATCTCGTCAATGAAATAGATGTAGTCCACCCCGCGCGCGATGACGCGGTCCACTTCCGCCAGCACTGCCTCCACGTCGCGCTCCCGGAACTTGTTGCGGAACAGAGTCTTGTTGCAGAAGCTGCAAGTCCACGGGCAACCGCGGGCAAATTCCAGTTCGGCGCCGCGGCCCGAGCCGTTAAACACGTGGTGGCGGTGCTCGTGCTTCTCCACCTGGTAATTCCTGAAATCGAGCGCGCCCAGTGCCTTCATGTCAGCCACACCAAGGCTGGCACTAAGGTGCTCTCCGTTGTGGTCGCGCCAGCAGCAGCCGTCAATCTGCGACCAGGACTTGGAAGCCAGTTCCGCCAGCGTGTAGTCCGGTTCGCCCCGCATGGCGACGTCGCACTGCAGCTTGCGCAAGGTGGCGCTGGGAGTTGCGGAAGGATGGGGGCCGATGGCCACCCGCACCGACTTCTCTCCCAATGCCGCGAACCACTGCGCCGGCACGCGCAGTTCGGGCTGGGGACAGCGCCAGAACAGGTACGAAGGCGCGGTAGGGATTACCAGGAAATCGGGCTCGAAGCGCTCTAGCCGATGCTTTACCTCATCCAGCTTGAGCTTGTGGAGCTGGGCGTCAACCAGCAAAGGTTCGTGCCCGGCGGCGATAATTTTGTCGAAGCTGAAGAGCAGCTCCAGCGGATAGTGCGGCTCCTGGCAGCCGAAGTAGGTGGAGCCGGTGAAGTCCCAGTCGGGATTGACCAGCGCGTATCTCACGCGGCCACCTCCGGCGCCTGCTCCAGGGCGGTTCCAGGCAAGCGCTCCGCAGCCGGAGGAGTCGCGAAGAGCTCACGGTTCCGCTTCCACCAGGAGTACATCTTTTCCAAGGTCTCGCGCAGGCGGATTTGCGGCTGCCAGCCCGTATCCCGGCGCAGCTTACTGAAATCGGTCACGTACACCAACTGGTCGCCCGGACGCATGGGGCAGGTTTCATACTCCAGCTTGCGGCCGGTGAGCAGGTTGATTTCCTGCATAAGTTCCAACAATGAGACAGTATTCTCCGGCCCGCCACCCACGTTATAAATTTGCCCAGCAGTGTTCTTCTGGTTGACACGGACGGCGTCAAAAGCCCGCAACAGGTCCTCCACGCAGAGCACATCGCGAATTTGCCGCCCATCGCCGTAAACGACGATGGGGCTGTTCTGCAACGCCGAATAAAGAAAATGGGCGACCCACCCCTGGTCTTCATTGCCGAACTGCTGTGGCCCTGCGATGCAGGACATGCGGAACACCACGGCAGGAATGCCATAGATGCGGGCATAGTCGTGCACGTATTGGTCGGCCGCGCCTTTCGAGCAGCCGTAAGGAGAATGAAAGTCCAGCGGGTGGTTCTCGGTAATGCCACGGATATCGGCGTAGCTGTAACGCGTGCTGCCGGCCAGCAGGCGATGTGAATTCAGTTCCCCATATACTTTGTTGGTGGACGTGAAAAGCAGGAAGGGACGGAGGCCAGACCTGCGCACCGCCTCGAGAATATTGAAGGTCCCGCAGACATTTACGTCGAAATCCAGGCGCGGCTCCGAAACCGAAGTCGTGACCGCCACCTGGGCGGCGAAGTGATACACCTCAGTGGCGTTGCGCACGGCGCGTTGCACCATATTGCTGTCGCGCACGTCCCCTACCGTGATCTGCAACCGCCCTGAGCGCCCGGAGATGCGCTGCAATTCCTCCAGGTTATGGCGGATCCCGCTGCGCGAAAGGTTATCGTAGACGTGCACCTTTGCGTCTGTGTGTTCAAGCAGGTACCGCGCCCAATTGGAGCCGATGAAGCCGGCTCCCCCGAAGATCAGAACCGAACGAAATGACTGTGGTTTCCTCATGCTGGTACTCTTAGTTCCCGGTAGGCTACCAGGGGTCGCACAAGTCCGATATAGGGGCCCAAATTCCAGGCAGCGGTTCAGGCCGCCAACCCGTAAGTCGTGAGTTGTTCCACTGCTTCCGCCGAGCGATCCATTGCTTTCTGTGAGCCCAGCCACTGCACCAGTTCCTGGATTCCTTCCTCAAACTTTACCCGCGGGCGATAGCCCAGCACGTTTTCCGCGGCTGAAATGTCAGCGAAGCAGTGGCGAATGTCGCCGGCGCGATACTTGCCCGTGATCTGTGGGGGTATCTTCGTTCCCAGCGCCCTGGCTAACTCCGCCGCTACTTGCCGGATGGCGATGGGCTGCCCAGAACCGATATTCAAGGCCATGCCATCGGCCTCGGGGCGCTCCATTGCCAGCAGGTTAGCGGCAACCACGTCGTGCACACTCACAAAATCCCGCATCTGCTCGCCATCCTCAAACACCAGGGGTGGATTGCCGTTCATCAACCGGGAAGCGAATATGGCGGCCACTCCCGTGTAAGGATTGGAGAGCGCCTGCCGTGAGCCGTAAATGTTGAAGTAGCGCAGCGCCACCGCCGGCACCTGATAGGTGCGGCCAAACAGCAACACCATTTCCTCCTGGTTCTTCTTGGAAAGCGCGTAGATGGACGTAGCCTGCAGTGGCTTGCGTTCGTCAGTAGGCACCGGCCGCAGGGCCACATTGCATAGAGGACACAGGGCTTCCCAGGTTTTCTGCTTCAACTGCGAGAGTGGACGCGGGGCCGGCGCCATCTCGCCGCACGCCGGGCAAACGTACTTGCCTTCGCCATAGATGGACATGGAAGAAGCTACGATCAGCTTCTCCACCCGGCAGCGCGTGTCGAGGAGGGCTTGCAACAGATTAGCCGTCCCCTGCGTATTCGCACCCATGTAGTGAGCGATCTCGTACATGGACTGGCCTACACCGACGGCAGCAGCAAGGTGGAACACTACCTCTATGTTGCACACCATCTCGCGCAGCCGCTCCCGATCCTGCATGTCTCCCCGTACGAACTCCACATCCGGAGAAAGATAGCCGGGCAGACCGTCGCCATGGACCTGCGGAGTGAGATTGTCGTAAACCCGCACCTCATGACCGCGCTCTAATAAAGCGTCAACCAAGTGGGAACCAACAAAACCCGCGCCGCCCGTTACCAAGATTCGCTTCTTGATCATTTTTCGTTGCAGGTACGACGGAGGGAGTAACGAAGATTTTTTCAGAGCCGACCAGTTTGCTCCGCCGCAACTGTGTTTCTTTGATGGGTACGTACTTTCCTGAGATGCCATCCCGGGTGCGAGAGTTGTGGGTTGGAGCGGGCCCGAATTGATGGCCGGAAAACGCCGCTACTCCGGGCCAGCGCTCCGTGTCAACGTCTCTGTTCCGCTTTCACCGCCGGCTCTGAGCAGCAAATTCGGCGCCTGGGCGGGGCGTGGTCAGTGCATGCTTAACTCGCTTATTACTTGCCGTCCGGCGTGGACCATGGCTGCGGGCTTGGCGCCCGGAGCGGCGTAGCGCTCCACGGCCCAGGCTGTGAACTCGGCAAAATCGCGGTTCTGCCGGGGAGGGCTAGTGTAGTGCGGCTGCAGGCCCAGATGCTCGGGAGTGAAACAAAGGGTTAAGGTCGTGTCGAATTCCTCAAGCGCGCGCATCTGGCGGTCGAACCATTCCTGAGCGGCCGGACGGAACGAATCCGCCCAACTGATTCCAGTCCGCAGGTGGCGCACACCCAGGCGGCGCAGCCACTCCACGCCCGATTCCAGGCGCGGATCTTCAAAGTGGAACCACTGGCAAATGCCTAATCCCCGGGGGAACTGGGAAGCCGCCGCCTTGGGCGTTCCATCTTCCCGCACCAGTCCCATGTAGTAGTGGCGGTAGTAGGCGCTGCCTTCCGATTCTTTGTGGCGAGTCGTGGCCGTCCAGGTGGCCGGCAGGTCGAACAGGCTGTACCAGTGGATTCGGTCCACACGCGGCAGCAGCAACTCGGCCGTCTTCTGCATTCCGAATACCTGCACCTCTTCTGCTCCGAACGAAGAAGCCCCTGCTTCCGAGACCCACACCGGCTTGCTGGTGACGGCGCGAATCTCGTCAATCTTGTCCGGCCAGGCGTGAATGCTCCAATGGTTCCAGTCCAGAGGAAAACCGTGCACAGCAATGACGTCCACAGCGTCCAGCACGCCATGCGACTTCATAAGCTGCACAAAATTGGGGTCAATAGGCGAAATGCCGCCCAGCACAATCTTCAGTTCCGGATTTACCCGGCGCACCACCTGGGCCGCCTGGATGGCCATATCGGCAAACATCTTCCAGTCATGGTCTATTTTGAAATCCCAGTGGGACAGGTTGTTGGGCTCATTCCAGAGCATTACCGCTTCAACCATGATTCTCCTCGCGCATGTCGTGCGGCACGGCGGCCCGCTTTATAGGATGCCGGCCAGCTCTAAATCCAGGATGTACTGTCCCCCGCGCGCCACCTCCCGGGGAACACAGAGCCAGGTTTCCGGCTCGGGATGGGCAACAATCTCCAGACCGGAACTGCGCAGCATGGCTTCCGCGGCTCCCCGGTTGGGAAGCCACCAGTTGGTTGGGTCGTTGGCGTAGCTGTTTTCGATGAAGTACATGCAGGGAAACTCTGGCTGAGTAAATATCTCTTTATTCCAGAAGTGATAATCCTTCTCCCAGGTTCGCACCTGCTCTGAACCCCGGATCATGGTCTGAAACAGCAGCTTGCCCCCTACCTTCTTCACCACTTTGTCCAGAGCGAACAGCGGATAGCGCAGGTGGTAAAACACCCCCATAAATAAGACGTAATCAAATTGCCCGGAGATGCGGTCCACCTCATAGACAGATCGCCTTTCGAACTCGATCTCGAGGCCCAGGGTGCGCGCGGCAAAACGGGCCTGGTTCAGATAGCGGTCGTCCACATCAATGCCCAGAACTCGTTTCGCCCCGCGTTTCTTCATTTCCAGCGAATAGAATCCCCCGTTGCAGCCGATGTCGAGCACGGTGGCCCCGCTCAGGTCCTGCGGAATGACCGAAGCGATGTGCCTCCATTTGATGTTGGGGAAATCGCCCAGGAAGTGGTTGGGCGCGGTCGGTACCCCGTACAGGTCAAGGTTGTGGAACCACTCGCCTAGTTCGTCAATGCGGCGCGCCAGGGCTTCGCGGTCAATTTGCGGAGGGGCGGTGGTCTTGTTCGTGCTCGTCTCTTGCAGATGGCCGATGGACATTGTGGAAGCAGGGAGCGGCGCGCTGAAATCCAGCACGGCTCCTCTGGGGCGATTAGATGCGCGCACCCAAGTCGAGATGCCTGCGCGAGTTGCTGCGAACAATGCACTGCTTCGACGTGATGACCGTCACCGACACTGCCGGAACAAGTGGAGCAGTGTAGAGCTAAGACCGGTGGAAGTGAGCCGTGACACCCGCGAGGCCATTTATGCCAGCATGGCTCCGTTCCTTCGCTATTGTGACCGTCAGCGTCGGCATGGCTACCCTGCTGACATTCCCTCTAACTCACATTACCGTTCACAGCTTATCCCTGTTTTGTATGGGCGCGGTTATAGTAGTCTCCCGTTGCCAGTCCTTCTTCGGGCATCGCCAGCGCTCTGATTTCGGTGTTGATTTTTGACTGGTTCTTCGAATCAGCATCCCCAGCATTTTGACCTCAATCTGGCTGGCCTGGTGTGGGCTATCGTCTTCTGTTCGGTATCGCTGTTGGTGGCATCCCTCGAGACTCAGCGGCGGAAATCGATGCAATCACTGGAGGCAGTCAACCGCAAGTTGCAAGCTGCCTTGGACGAAATCCGCACCCTGCGAGGAATCCTGCCCATTGCATGCACTGCAAACAGATTCGGGATGGCGACGGGCAGTGGGTGCGGCTGGAGCAATACGTGCAGGATCACAGCCATGCCAATCGCGTGTGTCCCGCATGCCTGAAAAAGCATTATCCCTCTTACAAGGGCCCTGGCCCGACGTGAGGCTTTTCCATGCTCTGGGCCGCCCCTCGTTAGTCTGTGCGCAGCGCCTGAATTGGATCAATGCGAGCCGCGCGGGCGGCCGGAATCACCGATGCAATTACGGCGGCAAGCAGCAGCACGAGGGCGGCGCCCATTACCGCCAGCATACCCGGCGCCTTCAGATCAGCCAGCAAACTTCCCGCCAGTCGCTCCAGACCGAAACCGCAGGCGAAGCCGACACCCAGCCCGGCAACAGCCATGACCGCGCCCTCGGAGAGCACGCGCCACAAGAGTTGCCGCGGCTGAGAGCCAACCGCCAGGCGAATGCCGAACTCTCGCGTTCGCGCGCTGACGGAGAATGCCAGCACCCCGGCAACTCCTATCACCGCAATCAGTAGTGCCACCGCCGCGAAGGCGCCGAACACCATCACATTGAGACGGTCGGGGGAGAGCACTTCGGCACGGACATCCTGCAGTGTGGCCGCGTGCTCCACGGGTTGATCTGCGGACATGGTGCGCAGCAGGCGCGTGAGCGGCGTCACCAGGCCGTAGGGATTCGAGCGCACGTGCACGAACAGGCGCCCGCCCCCAATCACCGGCTCCTGGTCGAAAGGACGGTACACGGTCATGGTCGGCTGCGGCACGATGTTGGTGTCATCTACGTCGGGCACCACACCCACAATGCGCAGCGGTTCGCCGCTGATCATGGGAACGGCCTTGAGGATGGGGTCGGTCCACATCATGTGATGGTTCAGGGCATCGCCCTTGAATATGCGTTGCGCGAGGGTCTGGCTCACAACCGCCACGCGCTCTCTGCCATCGCGGTCAGCGTCGTTGAAATCACGCCCCTCCAGCACAGGCAAGCCGAGGGTGGCGAAAAATCCGGGTGATACAACCCGTATCACGGCAGTGGGATGTTGCTCGTTCGGCGTCGGCACGTGTCCGTCCACTCCAAATTGCAGGAAGAAGGGGGCGGGTTCGCGCCACGGAACCACCATGCCAATGGCCACGTTCTGAACTTCGGGGAGTTCGCGAATACGCCGCGTCGCTTCCCGGTAGAAGTCCACTGTCTGCCCGGGTGTTTTTCCCAAATGCATCACGGGAACATTCACCGCCAGCACATGGCGGGTATCGAAACCAGCCTGCGCGGCTTCCAGCGAAAGCAGGGTGCGCACGGTTGCGCCGGCCGAAGCCACCAGCACAAACGAGGCAGCGATTTGAATCACGGCGAAGATCCTGAGTTTGCGGTTGGCGGCGCCGGTAAAACGCGTGCTGCCGCTGGCCAGGTTGAATCCCTGCGCGCCCTCCGAGGAAGGCAGGCGCGGAATGTAGGCCAGCAGTATCGCGGCCAAAACGGCCAGTGCTGCGCCCACCCAGAGCATGGTCGAATCAACCGTGAGGTCGAGAGCTCGAATGGAGTATCGCGACATATAACGCCCCAGAACGGAGACCATGGGGCTGGCGATCACCAGTCCAAGCGCTGCCCCCACAATGCACAGCAACAGGCTCTCGCTTAGCAACGTACGCCGTAAGGCGCCGGTGCTCGCGCCCAGCGCGGCTCTCACCCCCAGTTCGGCTTGGCGCCGCACGGTGCGTGCCAAAATCAGATTGGCCACGTTGGAGCAGGCAATGATGAACACAAGTATCGAGGTCGCCATCAGCACCAGCAGGATGGTTCGTGCTCCGGACGTGACCTGGTCGCGCAACAGCATGGCATTGATGTGAAAATCTTCCTTGGCGGGGTAGTCGTCAGGATGGTCTTTCACCATGGACCCGTACACGGTGCGCAGTTCCGCGCGCGCCATGGGCAGAGTTACACCCGGCGCCAGCCTGCCGAACAAATCGGTCATGCGGTGTATGCGGCTGGTGACCATGGTCGCCGAAAGGTGATGCGCGCTGGTGATGATATTGGCGATGATTTCCGTGTCCTGCGGGTAAGGAAGGCAGGGCTCCAGCACGCCTACGACGGTGGCAGTGCGCGAATCGAAGGAGTCAAGCCGCACGGTTTTGCCGATCACCGTCGGATCGCCTTTCAGGGCCGTCGTCCAGAAGCGATAGGTCAATACCACGGCGCCCGCCGCATTGGGGCCATCATCGTGCTTGTCCAACAGCCGCCCCAGCACCGGGCGCAGGCCCATGACCTGGAAGTAATTCCCATCCACCACGCCGGCACGGACCTCGCGCGGTTCGCCCAGCCCCACCATGGTGAAGCCAATGGTAGAGAATTCGCCGATTGAGCTGAGCGTCTTGACGCTTGCGCGTAAGTCCTTGATTTCCGGCACCGAGAAGTGAGCGTCATCCTTCCCGCTGGTCTGGCCGATGTAGATAAGCCGGCCCTCGTCCCGATTCACCAGGGGGCGCAGCAGCACTCCCCGGACCAGACTGAACATGACGGCATTGGCGCCGATGCCCAAGGCCAGGGTTACAACTACCGTGACGGTCAAGCCTTTTTCGCGGGCCAGGGAGCGGGCCCCCACTCTTAGGTCGCGCAGAAAAGACAGAATGTGCTCGGTCATGACAGTCCCCTCTTACCACAAGCGTTTAGCAAGTCGGTTGCCTCTGGCATGTTACTGAAAATAAAGATAGTTAGTTATCGTAAAAATCCATTCGGTGTTCGTTTCCGAAATTTGCGTTCGAAAGCGGACAATTTCGCCTTTACAGGGCGCGGCATGCTTAAGAAATGAGACATAACAAGTTACGTCCCTACCGGTTTTGTGCGCTTGTTTTTTGAACGGAGAACACAGGTCGGTAGAGACGTTGCTTGCAACGTCTTGCATCGCGAAAAGCACAATTGCTATCCAATTTGCCCACCCAATGGCGGAAAGGGATTTTGTGGCAGCCAGAGCGCACTGCCGGGCAGACCTTCGTGCCCTCTGTGGTAAGGGTTTTCTTTGGGTAATAGCGAGGAGGATGGAAGCGATGGCTCCTTGCGGCCGCGGACGCGGCTTCAGGACTTGGCTCCGCCATCGCCTCCGGCTACACTCACCTTCTCTTCTAATCCCAGGCGGGAGCGGATATCTTTGGCCAAGTCGCACGCCGAGCGAATTTTGGCTTGCGCGGCCGCGGGTAGCTGGGGAACTGCCAGGGCCAACTCGCAGGAGAGCAGCAACGCGGTCAAGTTATCCTTGAGTTCGTTGCGCAATGCCAGTTCGGCTTCGCGGCGTGTTGCCTGGCGCTGTTTCTGGCTGCGCCGCAACGCCTGTTTCAACTCCCGTACTACGCGCTCGCTGCCGCTGATGGCCAGATTTATATATACGGGCACGGCGGTACTAGCATGCTGCAGCAGCACTTCCGTGCTGTCCGGGTCGCATTCCGCCAGATATTGATCAATCACCAGGGCGGAATATTCGCCGCTGCGTAAAAGTTTGCTCGCACGGCGCGCGCTGTCCACGCACTCCGTACCTTCACCGGTTGCCTCTTGAATCATTGCGGCACATTCCTGGGCTCGCGACGATGGTGTTATCAGCAGTATCATGCCCCGTCTCTTGCACGTCCCTCGCCAATCCTCCTGCTTGTAAACACAGGGTTTAGCGAAACCGCCTTCCACCTCATCTTCCCAATCTGAAACAATCCCATCCAACGCCGGCTCATTCGTGGGAAGCGTACTCCTTGAGCTTGCGGTAGAGCGTGGTTTTGCCTATGCCCAAAAGTTTGGCGGCCAGCAGCTTGTCTCCATTCAGTTGCTCGATGGTATTCAAAATGGTCTTCTTTTCTACTTCGAGCATGGGGATGATTTTGTCGCGCGCCTCGGTGCTGGAGGCGGGTTGTTGCGCGCTACGGATGGGACTGGGCAGGTCAAAAACGTACAGTACCGGCCCTGAACTGAGGGCACAGGCCCGCTCCAGGCAGTTCTCCAGTTCGCGAACATTGCCCGGCCAGTCGTAGGCCAGCATCAGTTTGAGAGCGTCATCGCTCAGGATGCGGTTCATGCCGCCGTCCCGCGACAGGCGTTCCAGGAAGTAGTTGGCCAGCAGGGGAATGTCCTGCCGCCGCTCGCGCAGGGGTGGGATGCGCAGGGTGAGCACGTTGAGACGGAAATAAAGATCGCGGCGGAAGCTGCCCTCGGCGACGGCGTGCTCCAGGTCGCGGTTGGTGGCCGCCAGGATGCGCACGTTGATGTTGGTGCTCCTGGTGCTTCCCACGGCGCGAATTTCCTTTTCCTGGATGGCGCGCAGCAGCTTGGCCTGCAAATCCACCGGTAGTTCCGCAATCTCGTCCAGAAATACTGTCCCTCCGTCAGCGATGGACAGCAATCCCTCCTTGGAATGCTGCGCCCCGGTGAAGGCGCCCTTCACGTAGCCAAACAGCTCGCTCTCAATCAGGGTTGGCACCAGCGAGCCGCAGTCCACGGGAATGAAGGGCCGGTCGCGCAGCGGGCCCGAGAAATGGATGGTGCGCGCTACCAGTTCTTTGCCCGTGCCGCTCTCGCCCAGGATCAGCACGGGATGGCTGCTGTGAGCCGCCTTGGAAATGATGCGATAGATTTTCTCCATCTCCGGCGCCCGGCCCACGATGTTGCCAAAGCCGTGCTTGGACTTGATCTTCTCCCGCAGCATACGGTTTTCGCTCTTCAGCTTCAGGTGGGTGCTCACCCGTTCCAGCAGCAGCTTCAATTCGTCCAGGCTGAAGGGTTTGGTGACGTAATCGTAAGCGCCATCCTTCATGGCCTGCACTGCCGATTGCACGGTGCCGTAGCCGGTCACGAGTACCACCACTGCATCCGGGCGCTGGGCCTTGATGTGGTGCAGCGCCTCCAGTCCGCCTGCTCCCGGCAACCTCAGGTCGAGCAGCACCACGTCCACGGGTTGCGCTTCCATGGTGCGATAGGCGTGCTCGGCGGAATCCGCCACAAAGGTATTGAAGCCCAGGATCTGACCCACCTCCCGGCAGGCCTCGCGGATGGAGCGCTCGTCGTCCACGATCATCAGGTTAAGGAAATTTGCCTTTTCAATTTGCGCCGGCGCCGGCGCTGCTGCTTCCGCTGTCAGCATGACTTCCTCCTTCGGCTATCTGTCCCCTTCCCAGTTCCTCTGCCGCTTCTGGCACCGCGTCCTTGCGCCGGCAGCGAGCCGGCGTCCAGCACCTCACGCACTTTGCGCGCCAGAGCACCCCCTGTAAATGGCTTGCGAAACATCCTGCTGTCTGTGCCTTCGCCCTCGCCGCCCGTTCCATAACCGGAAATAAAAAGCACTCGCGCCTCAGGCTGCAGAGGAACAATCTGCTTCACTACCTCCCGCCCATTCGCGCCTGGCATCACCAGGTCCACGAGCAGCAGATGAATAGGGCCACGATGCCGCCGCACCAAGCTCAAGGCCTCGCCTCCATTGGCAGCGACCAGCACCTGGTAGCCGCACTGCGCCAGCACCTGTTTCACTGACGTGCGCACGCGCTCGTCATCTTCCACCAGCAAAACCGTCTCCTGGCCAGCCAGGGGCAGCAGATCGTGGGCCTGGGAACCGTACCACTCCAGTTCCCCCTCCACGCGCGGCAGCAGCACTCGCATCCGGGTGCCCTGGCCGGGCGCGCTCTCCACCGCGATGCTTCCCCCTGCCTGGTTCACGATCGCCTTCACCGTGGCCAGGCCCAGACCCGTGCCCTGCCCCGGCTGCTTAGTGGTAAAAAAAGGCTCGAACAGGTGGGCGCGTGTGCGCTCATCCATGCCCTGGCCGTTGTCACCGATCTCCAGCGCAACGTAATCTCCTGCCGGCAGGCCCGCGGCGCTGGCATGATCGGCGTCCACGTGGGAGTTGCTAAGCTCGATGCTGAGGCGTCCACCCTCCGGCATGGCATCGCGCGCATTGAGTGCCAGGTTCAGAATCACCTGCTGGATTTCTGCCGGGTCGGCTTTAACGTAGCCCAGCCCGGCTGCGCTGCGGATGCTCACCTGAATCCGCTCCTCGATCATCTTGCCCAGCAGGTCGCGCATGTCATCCACCACGGTCTGGAGTGAGAGGACTTTGCTCTCGCTTACGTGCTGGCGGGCCACGAAGAGCAGCTTGCGGATGAGAGCGCAGCCGTGCTCGCTGGCCAGCTGGATTTCCCGCGCCCGCTGTCCTCCGGGCTGAGACTTCAATTCCATGGCCAGCAGGTCGGAAAGAATGCCGATGCCGGTGAGCAAATTGGCAAAGTCGTGCGCCAAGCCGGCCACCAGCCGGCCCACAGCCTCAACTTTTTGCGATTCGCGCAGCGCTTCTTCAGCCCGCTTGTGCTCGGTGATGTCTTCCACCATCTTGATGGCGAATTGCGGCTCTCCGTCCGGGCCCCGCACCAGCGAAACATTCAGCCGGCCCCATACCACTGCGCCATCCTTGCGAACGTAGCGTTTTTCCAAACGGTAACGGTCGCGCAACCCACTCGTCATTTCGGCAAAGAGAGGCTCCTCATTCGCCAGGTCATCGGGGTGGGTAACACGAGCGAAGGGCATGGCCTGCAGTTCATCGTGGCTGTAGCCCAGCATCTCTTCCAAAGCCCGGTTGCTCTCCGCGATTTTGCCCTCCAGCGTGAAATGGCCGATGCCGATGGCTGACGCTTCAAAGATGGCGCGAAAGCGGGCCTCGCCTTCGCGTGAGACGCGCCGCCGTTCCACCTGGCTGATGTCACGGGACACGATCACCAGCAAACGGCGCTCGCCCACCCGGAATTGCCGGCAGGAACTTTCCATCTGCACGTAGGAATCGTCCTTGCGGCGGCCACGAAACTGGCAGGCAGGAAAACCGCAGCTGGCAACAGGGGAGCGTTCCGGACCTCTGGTGCAGGGATGGTTCCTGGGCAGGAGGTCCGCAAGCGGGCGCCCCCTCAGCTCACGCGGATTCGCGTACCCGAAAAGGCGGGCATGGGCGGGGTTGCACCACACAATTCTGCCCGCTTCTACTACCGCCATCGCCTCCGGGCAAGCGGCCAAAGTGGCACTGAACAAGGAGGTGGGAACAAGCTCAGCAGGTAGTTGCGCAACGGACTCAAGGGCGGTGTTCATGCCAACAGCGTTATGCATTCTGCATTCCGTTTTGAAACATTCCCGGAAATGCTTGCAAAGGCGGGCTCGGGGAATCAGCGGCTAGAGACGCAGAGGAGCTGTTTTAGACAAGGTTCCCAAAATGGAAAAGGAACAAATCAGCCTCTCAGCCGACGGCGGATTGCAAACCTAGCTTCTTCAGCATGATGCCAGTCTAGGAGCGATAAGAAGCTCTGCCAGCTCCGGGAAAAATCTGGGAATCTACCTCTCCCAAAAGTGGAAGATATTAATAACGTGACACTTGGCCCACTACCTCGAGCATGCCCTAGCAACACCTTTGTGCCACTTTTCCCGTTTCGGGTAAGTGATTCCTCTCACGCCACTGTGTGACTTGCTGGCGAAGGGCTGAGAGCGGCTGAGCAAGCCGAGTCTATGGTGGCAAGCAAAAAGGGCGCGGCGAGATGCCGCGCCCTGCGGAACCGCAAATCAACTAGCTTTTCTTCACGCTCAGCGATTGCGCCAAACGGAAGGTTAAGCGACGCTCCGGTCCGAAGCCTACGTCCTCCTTGCCGGTAGCATAAGCCACGCCAGTACCTGCGCCCGCACCCGCGGCGCCGCCGATCAAGGCTCCCTTGCCGCCGCCGGCCAAGGCGCCAATCAGAGCGCCCGCGCCCGCGCCGCCGCCGATCATCTCCAGGTTGCGCTTTTTGTGCGACTTGCCAGCTAAAGAGAGGCTGGAGGTCTCAACCGGCACGCCCTTGCCATGCAAATGAACGGAGGCGAGCGTGATCTTCAGATAGGCCGGCTTGTGCAGGCGTCCGCCCTTGTTGGCATCTACCACCCGCCCGGTCACATCCGCGCCCTTAGGAATAACGGTTTCGCCCTTCACCACTACGGGCTCATCCAGCACCGCCTCGAAGGTGTCACCGCTCTGCGCGCTGGCGCTGCTTACCGCCGACTGCAGGCGCACTGTAATAGGCGTACCCGCAGGTATGGTCAGCTTGGCCGGCGCCATTACGCGGCTGAGCATGGAACTGCTGCCGACGCTGTTGTCGCCGACATTGGTGCTGCTGTCGCTGGGGTTGCCGGAATTGTCTGCATCCGCCGGTGCCTTGCTGCAACCCACGGCCAAAGCCATCGCCAGCAACAGCGGAAAAATCCTTATGACTGACTTCTTCATCTGTTGGAATCCTCCCCTGAACACAGAGTCTGAGGATTCCAGCGTGACAGCCGGCGCGGTTGGCCGCAAGTTACTTTAGACAAAGACACTTAAGGCCGATCGGGCTCGTTCTCCCGGCCGGCCTTTTTAGGCTTAGAGCTGGCTACTTCAGGGGCTTCTACTGACCAACGACGCGCAGCACCAGCATGGTTCCGCTGTCCAGCTTGACGTTTCCGCGGCTGGAACTGATGACCGAGCCTTCCGCGGGCGAAGCCTGCGGGCTGAGAGTCAAATTGGGAATGCCGATCACGCCATGAGAATTGGCGTTCAGTGCAGGCGCGCCACCCCCGCCTTGCTGGCCCGTGGGCCCACCCATATTGCCGCCCATGTCACCTCCCTGCCGCTGCTGAGGCATGGATGAGCCGCTCATCCCGCCAGTATTGCGACCGCCACCTCCCATTGCCGGCTGATTGCCACCCATCGGCGCCCCACCGCCGCCACCGGGGCCTCCCGGGCTTCCCGCACCTTCCGGTTCCTGCTGCTGCGCCATGGGCGAAGGCTCGGGTTTGGCCAGCGCCTGGATGCCGGCATGCAGCCCTATCTCCCTGGATTGCTTGCCGCTTTTTGCCTCCACTTTGTCGAAAATGATGCCCAGGCTCGACTGCGGCTGCTCTTTGCTGGCCGCTTGTACCTGGGTAACGTGGCCAACCAGCTTGGCTCCCCGGGGAATCACAAGGTTGCCGTTGGTATCGCGCAGGTCGGCTACCGCTTTCGCCACGACTTCCTGGCCCACTTTGGCCTTCTTGGCATCAATGCCTTTGCTCAATTCCGCGCCCAGTACGGTTCCCGGCGCCAGCGCCGGTCCGGCCGGCGGCGCTGCCTGGCCCGCGGCAGCCGATTGGGCCGCGGCTTCTGTCACCGCCCATGCGAGCGACAGCGCCAGCAGCGCATACACTAAACTTCTGTGCATAAGCATCCTCCTTAAGGCTTTCATGCTGAGATGCACCTCTGGCCTTTGCAGTAGCCCTGTTCGGCCCCAAGTTTACTCCTGGAACCAACAAAGATTCCGGGCAGTCGCCGGGCTTCTTGCAGCGCCGGCGTAAAACCCGGAATAATGTAAGGATACTTATGACGCCGGAAAAGGTACTTATTGTCGAAGATGAAGAAAATGAACGCGTAGGCCTGGCCGAACTGATCTCCGGCTGGGGCTATCGCACAGAAACCGCCCATGACGGGCTGGAAGGCCTGGAGAAGGTAGAGCTGTTTTCCCCGGGTATCGTGCTCACAGATCTCAAAATGCCGCGCATGGACGGCATGTCGCTGCTTTCCAAGCTGGCGGAGCGCTCGGAGAGCATCGCCGTTATCGTAGTTACGGCGCAGGGCACCATTGAGAGCGCGGTGCAGGCCATGCAGATTGGCGCGTTCAACTACATTCAGAAGCCAATTGACTTTAATCGCCTGAAAAGCATCCTGCAGAACGCTGCCGAACTGCGCAGCACGCGCGCCGAACTGGAAGCCACCCGGCGCCAGCTGCGCAACAAGGGCCAACTGGGCGTGCTGGTGGGCAGCTCCAAAAAAATGCAGGAAGTTTTCCACCTGGTGGAGATGGTGGCGCCCAGCACCGCTTCCGTGCTCATCACCGGCGAAAGCGGCACGGGAAAAGAACTGGTGGCGCGCACCATTCACGACCTGAGCACGCGCAAAGGCAAGCCGTTTATCGCCATCAACTGCGCCGCCATTCCCGAAACGCTGATCGAAACTGAAATCTTTGGCCACGAAAAGGGCGCCTTCACCGGCGCGCTGGAGCGGCGCGTGGGCTGTTTTGAGCTGGCCGAAGGCGGCACCCTGCTGCTGGACGAAATCGGCGAGATGCCGGTAGCCACGCAGGCCAAGCTGCTGCGCGTGCTGGAAGACCGTAAGCTGCGCCGCCTGGGCAGCAAGATTGAAACCACGGTGGATGTGCGCGTGCTCGCCGCCACCAACAAGGTGCCGGAGGAGGCGGTGGCCAGCGGGCATCTGCGCAACGACCTCTATTACCGGCTTAATGTTTTCAACATTCACATGCCACCGCTGCGCGAGCACAAAGAGGATCTCCCCGACCTGGTGCAGGGACTTATCGGGGACATGAACTCCAAGCACAACCGCAATGTGCAGATGCTGAGCGACGCGGTGATGAATCTGTTTCAGGGCTACACCTGGCCGGGAAATGTGCGCGAACTGCGCAACACCCTGGAACGCGCGGTGATCGTCTGCGAAGGCTCGGTGATTGAGACCAAGCACCTGCCGCCGGGTTTCGGGCATGCTCCCGCTCGCGCTGCCGCCATGGATCCAAACGCCTTACACCTGGGCGTGGGGACGACGGTGGAGGAGGCCGAGCGCCAACTGATTATGAAGACGCTGGAAGCCACGAACAATAACAAGACCCGGGCCGCGGAAATCCTCGGAATCAGCCTGAAAACCCTGCATAATAAGCTGAAAGAATATGGGGCGGCGACCACCGCAGGCTCGGCCGCCGAGACCAATGTGTAGCTTGTGGGGCGCGCCGCTGAAAGTATTTGTGTGGGCACGGGGCTCGGCCCCGTGCAGGGCGGGTCGCAGTCCCGCCAGTTCGCCGCTCTTAAATAGCTAGGCGGATTTCGGCATGCGGCTTAAAACCAAACTGGTGCTGGCCATCACCGGCATGATTGTCGCGCTGGTGGTGCTGTTTTCCTACATCTACGTCTCCCAGCTTTTGCACCAGCGCATCATCGCCGCCTACGACACCGCCACCCTGCTGAGCCGCGAATTGCAGGACGCCGCCTCCGACGCCCAGCCCGACTTCAGCGACACGCGGATAGACACCAGCAATCCCGACGCGGTTCGGGCAGCGCTCATGGAGGCGCTGCAGACCGACCCCAACCTCAACACCTTTCTGGACTCCATCGTAGCCAACTCGAGCATCATTTATGACGCCGCTATCGCCGGCCAGGACGGCAAAGCGATCCTGGACACCGACCCCAATCTGATCGGCCAAACCCTGAACGACCGGCCTGACCTGCAGCAGGTGCGCGACGCCAGCTTTCACCAGCAGCTGCGGCTGGTGTTCAGCGCGCCGCAGGTGTACGACGTGCGCATGCCCCTGCAGCTCAACGGCGCACCTTTCGGCAGCACGCGGGTGGGCGTTTCCACGGTATTTCTGAAAGCGGAAATTCAGCCCCACCTGCATCGTGCCATCGTGATCTCGGTGAGCGCCATCCTGATTTCCCTGATTCTGGCGGCCGGTCTCTCCAACCTGGCGCTCTCGCCTCTGATGCGCATCAGCCAGCGCCTGGATAGGGTCAGCGCCGGAGAACCGGAAGCGCTGCACGAAGACAAGGAGCGGCAGGATGAGTACGGCCTGGTCACGCTTAAAATCGCGCACCTCGGCCGCCAGATGCGCGACGTGAAGGAAGTCTTCTCCGCCCTCAAGGACAACCTGGACCAGATCATGTCCACCTTGCAGGACGGCCTGATGCTCTTCACGCGCGACTCGCGCGTGGTGCTGGTCAGCGCTTCGGCCGAGCGCTTCGTGGGCCGGCCGCGGGGCGAGATTCTGGGCCGCAACGTCAACGACGTTTTTGCCGAGTCAACCCGCCTCGGCCACGTGGTGCTGGAATCCTTCCGCCTGCGACGGCCGCTGAACCAGGGAGAAGTGGAGGGCGAGAATGGGCGCCGCGTCCAGGTTTCCGTGGACTTCATCCAGGAGGGTGGCGAGCAGATTGGCGCCCTGCTGGTGATGCGCGATGCCGAATCAGTGCGCCGCATTGAAGACGAAATCGAGCTCTCGCGCCGCCTTTCCGCCATCGGCCGCCTCACCTCGGGCGTGGCCCACGAGGTAAAGAATCCCATCAATGCCATTGTGGTGCACCTGGAGGTGCTGCGCCAGAAACTGCAGCAGATTGATCCCGATACCAGGCGCCACATGGACGTGATCGGCAGCGAAATCCAGCGCCTCGACCGCGTGGTGCAGACCCTGGTGGATTTCACCCGCCCGGTGGAATTGCGTCTGGGCGAAGTGGACTTGCGCAAGCTGCTGGAAGACGTGGCGGTGCTGGCCGCCCCCGAAGCCGAGCGCCACGGCGTGATTGTGATCCGCGACCTGCCGCCGGAAGAGCTGCCGGTGAGCGTGGATTCCGACCTGGTGAAACAGGCGCTGCTCAATGTGGTCAACAACGGCGTGCAGGCTATGCCCGAGGGCGGAACGCTGACCATCAGCGCCACGCGCAACAATGGCGCTGCTACAGTGGACATTCGCGACCAGGGGCACGGCATCCCTGTCGATGTGCGCGACAAAATTTTCAATCTTTATTTCACGACGAAGAAATCCGGCAGTGGAATCGGCCTGCCCATGACTTACCGCATCATGCAACTGCACCACGGAGACATCGAGTTCGATTCAGCGGAAAACCAGGGCACCACCTTCCACCTCACCTTCCCGCTGCTACAGGCCGCGCCCGAACCCACACCCGAAGTTGTATCCGAAGCATAACGCCAGCTGCGTCGTTCTGACTTAGGTTCAATTTTGTGGCGCGGGCGCCCTCCCCGCGACAGGCGGCCGAAAAAGCGTCTTGCTGATCCCAAAGCGCCCAAAAGCGGGCGCGAACCTGGGCCACCCGTGCTGGGCCACGCGTCCTGGGGCCACCCGTCGTGGTGCAACCACGCCCTCTGATTCGTGTTTACAATAGTAGGGATGCGGCCCGCACTACTTTGTCTTCTGCTGGTGGCGCTGAGCTGGCCGGCGTTCGCCCAACAGGATCAATCGCAAACGGCTCCGACGACGGCTCCCCCTCCCTCGTCCCAGGTTCCGGCCCAGCCTTCCACTCCAACTGGCACCCAGCAAGCGCCGGCCACGGAAGCTCCGCCATCCTCCGCTCAGAGTCCAGAGAAGAAAGCTTCCAAGAGAAAAGCTTCCAAGAAGACGAGGAAGAAACACAAGAAGGCGAAGGCCCCCAAACCGCCCGCGACCACTGCCGATGCTGGTCCGCGCCGCATTGTGGTGCGCCGCGGCGGCACCAGCGAAACCGGCGGGCAACTGGAGCCCGGCGTGCCCCAGACCGAGGCCGACCATCAGCGGCAGGCTACGGAGCGGATCCTGCAATCCACAGACGGCAGCCTGAAGAACATTGCCCAGCGCAAGCTCACTCCCGACCAGCAGGATATGGTGCGCCAGATCAATTCCTACATGGAGCAATCGCACTCCGCGATTAAAGAGGGAGACTTGGGGCGGGCGCGCAGCCTGGCGGACAAGGCGCGCATGCTCTGCGATGCGCTGGCCCGCCAGTAGCGCGATGCCTACTGGGCGACAGTCCCCAGGTGGGAGCGCACCGACTGCAGCAGCCAGTTGCCCGCTTCTCCCGCCTCCTGGTGCGAGAAATCCTGCTGCAGCAGAATCACCGGCAGGCCCCGACGCACCTCCTGCAGCATGGCGGCCGTGGCCCGGCCACGCGCCGATTGCATGTGGTCCGCTAGGATTACCAAGGCGGGAGAGGTGGCCTTCAGCAGCACAATGGCATCGGGCAGATTGCTGGTGGTAACCGCATCGTATCCCGAGCGGCGCAGCACCTCGCGCAGGTAAACCAGCGTATCCACGCTGGGATGGATGCACAATACCCGGCACGACGGCGGCTCAGCCTTGGTCTCCGCCGGGCGGGCATGTCCGTAAAAAGCCGAAAGCGCGCCCACCTCCGATTCGTGCACATCGAACACCTGGGTCAAATTGGTGAGCTTCAGAAGCCGATGCACAGGAGGCGGAGCGGCACACAGCTTCAGATCGCCACCGGAGCGGCGAATCCTGGCCAGCAGCCGCACCAGCGTGCCCAGGCCGCTGCTGTCAATAAAGCTTACTTCGGCCACGTCCAGCACCAGGTCGCGGCAATCGCTGTGCAGCTTGCTCAGGTGCGACTCAACCTTCTGCGCTTCCGGTCCCGCTACGATCCGTCCCGCAGCCTTTACCACCACTACCCTGCCCAACTGGCGGTCTCGCAGTTCCAGCGGCATTTACTTTCTCCTTGCAGGTTTTGCGCTATTCACTTTTACCAGCAAATCTTTCGCCGGCTGCTGGTAAGCGCCGTCGATGCCGGCGGCTTCCGTCAACGCGGTCCGCGCATCGGCCAGTTTGCCCAGCTTGGCGTAACCGTAACCCAGGCGATAAAGCGCCATCTGATAGGAAGCGGGGTCCTCTTTCAGCAGCGAGGTGGCCGCTTTAAATTCCGTAATGGCAGCGGGCGTTTTTTCCTGACGCATGAGAGCGTAACCCAGAGCGGAATGAGCTACGCCGGCGGAGAGCTTCTGCTGGCGCGTGGCCTCGGGAGAATCTGCCTTGGCCAGTTCGATGGCCTTATGCGCATAAGTAATTGCTTTGCCCAGGTTGCTCTCCTTGGGCTGCTCGGAATATGCATTGGCCAGCAGGATCAGCGTGGGCAGGCTGTTGGGATCGGAGGCCAGCGACTTTTCCCCGTAGGCCACCAGCCGGTCCGGCTCATTCAACTGCTGCAGGCTGTAAATGGCGTACTGCGAAACCGGCTCTTCAAACTTCGAGCCGGGAAAAGCCGGCGTGTAGCGCTCGATGTAAGCCATGCGCGTCTTCGGGTTCTGCTCGGCGGCAATGGCGTTGTAGCCCGCCGCTTCCAGAAATTCGTAGGACTGCTTGTCCGTGTCGCCGGCCTGGTCGCCGGTGGTGGCCGCGGCGGTAGTCAGCTTGGCCTTGCCGAAGGTGGCGTTATAGAGTTCGGCGCCCTTGACAGAATAATCCAACACCTTGCCCCAGTCCTTCAGTTGCTGAGCAATGCCCGCCTGCGAGACCAGAATGTCCAGATTGTGGGGCGCGGCGGCCAGCGCCTTGTCGCCCGCCTCAAGCGCCTTGGTATTGTCGCCGGTGTTGGAATAGGCCTGCGCCAGCTGCCAGTTGCCGTAAGCCAAAGCCTGCGGGTTGGAGGAAAACTTCTGCACAAAATCCTGCAGCAGGGTGACACGCTTCTGCGCATCGGTTTCATTGCTGATGGCCTGCAGCGCCTGGTCTTCCGGGGTGCCGGCGGGAATGATGATTTTCTCCAGCTGGGCTTGCGCGAATGCCGCGAACAGAACGGGAATCAGAAGGGCCGACCAGCGAACGCGAACCATGACTCACCTCCGCAATGCCGGTACCGGGGAGCGGGCGGCCGCGGCGCGCCTGGACGCTGGCTTGCCCACAGTATCCGCAGCGGGCCATGCTAGCGCCGTTTGCCCCTGGGAGCAAATTTTTTATTCACCACAAAGGACGCGAAGGTTAAGGGGCCTTGACCTGGTATGAAAGGCAGGTACTGAATCAGCACTCAGCAATCAGCACTCAGCATTCAGCCCCTTTACCTTGCGGGGTATCAGCGATAATCCGCGAAAATCTGCGGCGAAAAGAGGTAGCTTTGTTCAGGAATCCTTACCCCATTCCCGCTTCCTCCCGGCGCAACACCCGGTCGCTCAACCGCCGCACCCAGCCGTGGCGTGGCTGATACGGAGGCAGCACAATGCGGTTGGCGCGCAACTCCGCCAGCGCCTCCTCCAGGGGCATGGATTTCCACCGCTGCAGCCGCGGCTCAACTGCCTGCAGATACTCGGCCTTCTGTGCCCAGTAATGAAACAGCACGTCCTCGCAGGCGTGTACCTGCGCATTTTTTTGCAGGAAGTAGGCCACTGCGTACTGCTCTACCAGCTGTTTTTTGTAGTGCGGCGAAATCGCGTCAATGAACGCCAGAACAGTGTGCAGCAGGTGGAACTGCGAAGGGTGCAGGCCGATGGCGCCCGAATTCCACATTTCGGCGTTCAGGTCAATGGCGCTGCCGCGAAAATGAAATTTGCCCATGCGCCTGCGGAAGCGCTGCAACTGCCCCGTGGGATGGCTCATGAGCGCATATTCCTTGCGGTGAAGCACGGCGTTGCCCGGTCCGAGGCGGGCAAACACCGGCGCGAGATCGGCGAAGAAGAAGGTGTCCGAATCGGCAAACAATATGTGTTCTTCGCCGTGCGCGCGCGCCGCCTCCGCCAGGGCCGCAATCTTGATGCGAAATGGATAATTTCCCGGCCCGCGCCACGCTTGGATCCTTTCTGCGGTCAACTCGTGCATCTGGAGGTGACCGGCGAGTGGCTGAAAAACATCAGCCACATCGGTGTACACGTGCACCTGGAGATCCAGCGCTCTCTTCCACGCCAGCGCCGAGTACGCCGCATAGAAGGCCTGCACATGCACGCTGCGCGGACCGCAAGCCAGGTAGATGAGGTGCTGCATGATTCGTGAACTTGGCTCGATTGTAATCTCAATCCTGTCATCCTGAGCGAGCGCGAACCAAGCTTGCGGCGGTGAGCGCGAGTCGAAGGACCTTGCGTTTGGGTTGGCCATGGGTGCGGCCCCACCGTGCTAGACTGGCCCCACTTGGTTCCGATCGCAACATGAGTCTGGATGCGGCTGAGACGAAGTTCTCCCCTAAGGCGGCAATTCCGCCGGGAGCGTCCGCAAGTTCGGCGTGTCAGAAGCTTCGCTCCCCAGCTTTCATCGTGCTGATTGCTTTGTTACTGCGCCTGCTGGTCATCACCGCCGGCCACACCTACCGCATCACGCCGCGACGAGACCACTTTCAATTTGGCTGGGAGATGGGACGCATCGCGCGCTCGCTGGCCACCGGACACGGCTTCGCTAACCCGACTGATCTCGCAACCGGTCCGACGGCCTGGGAAGCTCCGCTCTATCCGTTTTTGCTGGCGGGAGTGTTCAAGCTGTTCGGGATCTACACGCACGCCGCGGCCTGGGTCATTCTCGCCCTCAACAGCCTGTTTTCGGCGCTCACCTGCCTGGCCATTTATCGCATCGTTGAGCGGATGTTCGGCTCGCAACCGGCGCGCTGGGCGGCCTGGACCTGGGCGCTTTTTCCTTACGCCATCTACTGGCCGGTACGCGTGGTCTGGGAAACCAGCCTTTCCGCGCTGCTGCTCAGCCTGGCCATCCTGCTGCCCTTGCGCCTGGAGGAGAAACCCCGCCGCCGCGACTGGCTCCTGCTCGGCCTGTTGTGGGGCGCAATCGCGCTCACCAACCCCACCCTGCTGTCGTTTTTGCCGTTCTCGCTGGCCTGGCTGTGGTGGCGCTTGCGCGGGCGCTCTGCCGCCGTGCTGGCCAACATAGCGATGTCGCTGGCGCTGTGCGCCTTGCTGGTGGCTCCGTGGCTGGTTCGCAACTATCGCGCATTTGGCCAGTTCGTTTTTATCCGCGACAATTTTGGCCTGGAAATTCACATGGCCAACAATCCCAAGTCCTCAGGTATGTGGACGCGGTCAGAGCATCCCGGCAACGATGCGGAGGCGATGCAAACATTCGCCGCCATGGGCGAACTGCGCTACATGAAAGCGGAACAGCATGCCGCCTTTGATTTCATCAGCGCCCACCCCGGCGAGTTTGCTGCATTCTTTGCCGAACGCATTTTTTATTTCTGGGGAGGTAATCCGCAAATGACGCTGGTGCGCAGCTGGAACCTAGCTCCGGCACGCCACCTCGCCTTCCTGCTCTCCACCCTGGCGGCATTCGCCGGACTTTGGCTCTGCCTGCGCCATCGTTTGCCGGGAACTTTTTTGTTGGCCTGCGCCTTGCTCGTCTATCCCATTCCTTACTACATTGCCTTCCCTGCTCCACGCTACCGCCACGCCATCGAGCCGGTAATGGTGCTGCTCATCGTTTATGCGGTGTGGCTGTATCGTGACCGCGAAGTGCGCTGGCGCAAGCTCCGGCAGAGCGTGTAATTGGCAGTTGCACCGGCCACCCAAGCCTCAAGATTACTTTCGTACGAAGCCACTCCGTCAATTGCGCGCCGCCGGCTTTCGCGTTTTAATAAATATTCGCGGCTTCCCCACCCGAAAATCCATCTAACACCCATCTGTATGCGCACCATCCTGCAAAAGCGCGAGCTGCGGTACGTGTTCACCGCCAACATGATCTCCATGCTGGGGAGCGGAATGAACTCCGCCGCGGTCACCTGGTTCATCCTCCAGGCCACGCACTCGGAGATGGCGCTGGGCACGCTGGTGGTGCTGCAGACACTGCCGGCCATGGTCATGCTGCCCTTCACCGGGGTCATCATTGACCGCGAGGACCGCCGCCACCTGGTAATGGCGCTGGACGCCATCCGCGCGCTCATGGTGGTGGGGGTGGCCAGCCTCGCCTTCCTGCATCGCGTGCACGTGTGGGAGCTTTACCTGATGAACATGCTGGTGTCGGCCGGCTTCTGGATGTTCTGGCCCACCATCACCGCGCTTATCCAGGAGCTGACGCCAGACTCGCAGTTCGTGCACGCGAACACTTTTCTGCTGGCAGGCGTGCAGGGCGGCTGGCTGATAGCCGGAGCCCTGGTGGGATTCGCGTACAACCACATTGGCCTGGGAGGCGTGCTGCTGATTGACTTCGCCACGTACGTGGTCTCCTTCAGCTGCTACTTCGCGCTGCGCAAAGGAAAACGCACGGTAGCGCCACGCCAGGAGTCGCCGGCGCGAGCGGCGACTGGGGAAGGCTCCTGGGACCGCTACTGGCGGGAGCTGGGCGAAGGCATCCGCTACCTGCGCGGCAACCGCTACGTGGTGCTGGTGGGGGCGAGCTGGGCGATGTTCATCGGCGCCATGTCCACGCAGGGCGTGGTCACTGCTCCGCTCAGCGACCGCCTGCTGCATGCGGGTGCGGTTGGCTATGGGTGGTTGAACGCAGGCTGGGGCGTGGGCGCATTTCTGAGCGTGCTCTACGCTCCCCAGGTCATCCGCCGCCTGGAAGGACGCCGCACGGTGGCCGTCTCCATGGCGCTGCTGGCGAGCAGCATCTTTATGGCGCCTTATTCGCGCCTGCTGGCGCTGGCCGTAGCTCTTTACGCGCTGATGGGCTCAGCTCGTGGCGTGGGCGGCATTGCCATTTCCAGCAGCATGATGGAGCAGGTACCCCAGCACTTCATGGGACGGGTGCAGAACACCTTTTATTTCGCCGGCACTGTTCTGCAGGTATGTCTGAGCCTGATTGTAGGCGCAGCAGCGCACCGGATCGGCCTGGCCCTGGGCTTTGCTTTGATCGCCTGCGTGTACTTTGTGGCCTTCCTTACCGCGGCCTGGCCGCTGGAGACCGTACCACGCCTGGCGCCGGGCGAAGCGGCGGGAGATTAGTCAAAACCAGTAGTCAGGGGTCAGGCCTCAGGAGTCAGGAGTCAGCCGCCGTTATATGTTTCGCTGACTCCTGACAACTGAGCCCTGACTCCTATCTCGTCTGTTATCCTGTGCCCTTCACACCGAGGAAGCACAGATGAGCAACAGTCTTGCCGGCCGTAACGCCGTGGTCTTTGGAGTGGCCAACAAGCGGAGCATTGCATGGTCCATTGCACAGGGGCTGCACGGCGCCGGAGCACGCCTGGCTATCACCTACCAGAATGAGCGCCTGGAGCAGGAAGCAAAGGACTTGATTCTTTCCCTACCCGGGGCGGAAGCCTTTCGGTGCGACGTCAGCCAGGACCAGGAAGTGGAGCGGTTGTTCTCCGAATTGCGTGCCCGCTACGGCAAGCTGCATGCGCTGGTGCACAGCATCGCCTATGCTCCGGGCGAGGAACTGAAGGGCGAGTTCGTCAATACCACGCGCGAAGGCTTCCGCATCGCGCACGACGTCAGCGTCTATTCGCTGATCGCGCTGGCGCGAGCGGCAGCGCCGCTGATGGAAGACGGCGGCAGCATTATCACCATGACCTATTACGGCGCGGAAAAAGTGGTGCCCCACTACAACGTGATGGGCGTGGCTAAGGCGGCGCTGGAGGCCACGGTACGCTACCTGGCCGCCGACCTGGGCAAGCGCCGCATCCGCGTGAACGCCATTTCCGCCGGGCCCATCAAAACCCTGGCCGCGCGCGGCATCTCCGGCCTGGGCGACATGCTGAAGGCCCACTCGGAGCGCGCTCCCCTGCAGCGTAACGTGGACGTCAACGAGGTTGGCGCCACGGGCGTGTTCCTGGCCTCCGACGCCAGTTCCGGCATCACCGGCGAAACCATTTACGTGGACTGCGGCTACAACATCATGGGGTTTTGAAAACCAGTTGTCAGTGGTCAGTGGCCAGTGGTCAGTAAATCAGCCCCATCGTACGACCCGCTTTCGCTTGGCGTCATGCTGAGAGGCTTTAGCCTCGAGCATCTCGCGTGCAGTGCCACAATTCCCCACTCACCGAGTACGCCACAAACCGAACCTTTGCTGACTCCTGACTCCTGATAACTGATTCATGGAATAACAAAGGCCCCCTTGCGGAGGCCTTTCTGAGAGACGAAGCTAACGGCTGAGAGCTGATTTACTGCGGCGCGCCCGTCGTCTGCACGCTGGAAGTGGACTCCGGCACGACCGGGTTCTTCACCATGAAGAAGCTGTGGTCGTAGAGATTCCGGTACATGTGGCCGGCAATTTCGGCCGCTTTGGGCCCGAAGGTGGGCCGCCCGCCCTGCAGGAATACCACCACCACGATGCGTCCCACGCTAGTGTTGGCGTAGGAGGCGAACCAGCCGAAGCGGGTGCCATCCTTGGAACAGGTGCCGGTCTTTCCCAGGATCTCTTCCTCGTTGAAGTTCACGCGCACGCTGCGAGCGGTGCCGTACTCCACCGCGCCCGCCATGCCGTCCGAAATTTCCGGGATCAGGGGCGCGATGTTGAGCTGGCGCTTTACCCGCGGCTGGAAGTTGGCCACTTCATCCGGCGTGGTCAGATGCTGCAGGTAATAAAGCGTTCCGCCATTAGCGATGGCCGAAACCATTGCACCCAGCTGCAGCGGGGTCATGGAAACGCCTTCCCCGAAAGAGCACATCTTGCCCACTCCGCCGTCCTTGGCGGGAATCACGTGATCGGGATACTCGCCCACTTGCTCGCCGGGAATGTTGTAACCGGCCAGCTCGCCCAGACCAAACTGATGCGCGTAATAGGCAACTTTCTCAAATCCTAATTGCCGGCCCACAGCTTCGAAGTAGGCGTTGTTGGAGTGCGCCAGCGCCTGCGTCAGGTTCATGCGGAAGCGGCGACCCAGGCGGATTTTGGTGTCCTTATCAATCACGCCTTCCTGCAGGGCGGCCAGGGCTACCGACAGCTTGATGGTGGAGCAGGGCTGGGCGCCGCTGGAAAGAGCCAGCTTCTGATTGACCATGGCTAGAACGCGGCCGCTGGTAGGCTCGATGGCCACCACGGTGCCGTTCATGTTGCCCAGGGCATCCATGGCCGCAGCGCGAACCACCGGGTCCTCGCCAGCAGTGATGTCGCCGTCGGTCAATTCATCGCTGAAGGAACTGGTATAGAAGCGCTCATAGGAGCGATGGCGGCGCGCGTAGCGATAACGGCGTCCATGGCGCACATAGCTAGCGCGGCTGCGGCGCAGGCTCCTCATTTGCCGCCGGGCGCGGGCGCTTTCCGTAATTCTGTGCCGGGATTTGCTGCGCGTGGTGCGGCGCGTGTTGATGGTCGCCGCCAGGGCGGTCATCTCGAGAGCAAGAAACGCCAGAACCAGCAGGGCGATTTGGGCGACTGTCGAATTTTTTCTCATCAATCCCTGACTATCCCCGGGGCCGTTGCCAAAACTGTTACGTGCACGACACCTGCCACTCTGAACACCCGGTGGCCTTCTACTACTAACGCTTAGATAGTATGAGAGTTGCTGGTGGGCGCGCAATGGAAAAACGTCTCTATGGGTGACGTCTGGCTTTAAAAACTAAGCCACGCAGATCCAGCTACTTAGGATGGAGTTACCGGGGTGCGGATGCCTTCAGTAATGGCCCGCTGCTTTACTTTCTCGATACTGTACCTCTGTGTTAACAGGGTGAGGAGTGGCCTGAGGTCCTTCGACCCTGACGCCTCCTGGAATACTGCAAAGTTTTGCACTTATGACAGTGGCGGTCAGTAATGTGACAGAGTTGGTTACAGGGTGACAGGAATTAGCAGTTCTTCTGGCTTTTCGGGAAGCGGACGATGTGGTGAAGCTAACGGGCTGGCTAGCTGACTAGCTACCGGCTCACTTAGCTAGTAAGCCAGTCAGCTAGTCAGCTAACGTGCACTGAGTAGGGCGCAAGTCCCACCCCTTGCACAAAACGCAAAGGGTGGGCCGCCCCTACTGCACTTCCGTCCGCTTGCGAATGAACGTGGGCACGTCCAGATCGTCGTGCTCGAAAGTGGGCACCACTGGGGCAGGCGCCGGCATCGCCGCCCGCGGCGGTTCTTGCTCCACCTGGTTGACCACCGGCGGAGGCGCATCAGGCATGCTGAAACCTGAGGTCACCCGCTGCCGCGAAATGGCCTGCGCCGAGGAGGAGATGCCGCGCTCGCGCCGCTGCGGGGCGTCACTCTTGAAGCCGGTGGCGATGACCGTGATCTTCACCGAATCCTTGGCCTTGTCATCCAACACCGCGCCGAAGATGATGTTGGCGTCTTCGTGGGCGGCGCTCTGGATGATGCTGGAGGCCTCGTTCACCTCGCTCAGCTTCAGCGAACTGGAGCCGGTGATGTTGATGAGGATGCCGCGAGCGCCGTCAATGGCGCCGGCTTCCAATAGCGGCGAAGCAATGGCACGCTGCGCCGCCTCCGTGGCCCGGCGCTCGCCGGTGGCGGTCGCGGTGCCCATCACCGCATAACCCATCCCGGCCATGATCGCCTTCACGTCGGCGAAGTCGCGGTTGATGATGCCGGGGATGGTGATGATGTCGGAGATGCCCTGCACCGCCTGGCGGAGGATGTCGTCGGCTACTTTGAACGACTCGAAGAAACCGGCATTCTCCGCCACCGCCAGCAGTTTTTCGTTGGGGATGACGATGGTGGTGTCCACCGAGTCAATCAGTTCGGACAGGCCGTTGGAGGCCTGCATCATGCGCCGCTTGCCTTCGAAACCGAAGGGCTTGGTGACCACGCCCACGGTGAGCGCGCCCATTTCGCTGGCCAGCGAAGCGATGATGGGAGCCGCGCCGGTGCCGGTGCCGCCGCCCATGCCGGCGGTGACGAACACCATGTCCGCGCCCTCCAGTGCCTCGATGATCTTGTCGGAATCTTCCAGTGCCGCCTTGCGCCCGACTTCAGGGTTGGCGCCCGCGCCCAGGCCGTTGGTGAGCTTGACGCCGAGCTGAATCTTCACCGGGGCACGCGAGAGCCGCAGCGCCTGCAGGTCAGTGTTGGCCACGATGAACTCCACGCCTTCCACCCCGGCATCAATCATGCGGTTGACGGCATTGGTGCCGCCGCCGCCCACACCGATGACCTTAATGTTGGCGTCGTTTTTGGCCTCTTCGTGAAAGCTGATGCGGATGCCGCTCTTGGGCGTCTCCGCCGGGTTGAGTGTGTTTTCCTTTTTTGGCGTCATGACTTGCGCTCTCCGCTCCTCGTACGGAAATTTTTCTTCAGTGCCTGTCTGCCACTTCTGATTCCCTATCTACAGCCTTATTCCCAGCGGCTGCTGCGATTTGCCGAACAGCGCCTTCAGCCTGCCTGCCCAGCGCTCATCCTGGTTGCCGCGAGCGAGGCGGGCGCGGTGGCCGTAAAAAATCATGCCGATTACGGTGGTGAACTCGGGCTCGGCCAGCAGGGCCGGCATCTTAGCCAGCGGCGATGGCCAGCCCAGGCGGATTTGTTTGCGCATCACCGACTCGGCAATTTCCAGCATGCCGCTCAGCCGCGCCCCGCCGCCGGTGAGCACAACTCCGGCGCCGCAGCTCTCCAGCAGCCCTCCGTGGCGGAGACCATCGCGCAGCATCTCGAACATTTCACGGGCGCGCGGCTCCAGGATTTCTCCCAGCACGCGCTGCGCGATCATGCGCGAAGGCCGGTCGCCTACCGAGGGCACCTCGACTTCGTGGCCCTCGGGAATGCGGGTAACTACCGCGCAACCGTAAGTGCGCTTCAGTTTTTCCGCCTCCGCCAAGGGCGTGCGCAGGCCCACCGAAATGTCGCTGGTAAAGTGGTCGCCGCCCACCGGGAGCACAGCGGTGTAGGCTACGGCGCCATCCTGGAAGCCAATGACGTCAGTGGAGCCGGCGCCAATATCCACCAGGCAAACGCCGAGTTCGCGTTCCTCGGGACGCAGCACGGCGTCGGCGCAGGCCAGCGGTTCGAAGACGGTGTCGTTCACGTGCACCCCGGCGCGGTTAAGCACCGTGACGACGTTCTGCGTGGCACTATTGGCTGCGGTCACCACGTGCACCTTTACTTCCAGCTTGCTGCCCATCATGCCCAGCGGATCGCGAATGCCGGGCTGGTGGTCGAGGATGAACTCCTGCGGCAGCAGATGAAGAAAGTCGCGATCTGCAGGCAGGGAAATGGCTTTGGCCTTCTCCACGGCGGCGCGGATTTCATCGCGCGTAATTTCGCGCGGCCGCTGGCCCAGGCTGATGCCGCCCACGCTGTTAAGGCCGCGAATGTGGGAGCCTCCCACGCCCACGATGGCGCGCTCGATGGGGGCGGAAATTCCATCCTCCGCCTGCTCCACCGCTTTCTGGAGAGAAGCCACGGCGCGCTCCAGGTCCATAATCACGCCCTT
>DATJFA010000426.1:0-7464 GCA_035496015.1 Terriglobales bacterium
GCCGGGGTGCGCCACCACGATCTGCGGCGCGTATTGGCCGGAGTGCGCCGCGACCTGCAGGCTCACATGGCGGCCCTGGTGGCTTCCGGCAGGGCGCAGTTGCTTCGCCACCGTTCCCGCCTGGAACAGATGGAGGCGCGCCTGCACGGCCTTTCTCCGCTCAACATTCTGGACCGCGGCTACGCCCTGGTGTTTGACGCCCAAGGCAAGCTGGTGAAGGATGCGGCTAAGGTACAGAGCGGCGACGAGATTCGTGCTCGCCTGGCCAAAGGCGAGATTGACGCCACCGTCAAAGCGCGGCGGGTTGACAGCCGGCGGTGAACGCCTTTACACCATTGCTTAGCGGACATTAGACTAGTCGTTTCAACACAGAGGGGGATTGCACATGGCAGCCGTAGACGAAAAAGTGAAGCAAATCATCGTGGAACAGCTGGGAGTGGAGGAATCGGAGGTCACAGCCACCGCTTCCTTCGTAGATGATCTGGGCGCGGATTCCCTGGACGTGGTGGAGCTGGTAATGGCCTTCGAAGAGGCCTTCGACATTGAGATTCCCGATGAGGACGCGGAGAAGATCCGTACCGTGCAGGACGCCATCAACTACATCGGCAAGCACGCCAAGGCGGCCAAGTAACCGCGTGAAGGGCTGCGCCACTGCCGGCAGGCCGGCATAAGGAGTCGTATGGCAGGCGTTGACGACAAGGTAAAAGAGATCATCGTCGAGCAGTTGGGCGTTGATGAAGGCGAGGTTACGCCCACTGCTTCCTTCGTGGACGATCTGGGGGCGGACTCCCTGGACACAGTCGAGCTGGTCATGGCCTTCGAAGAGGCCTTCAACATTGAAATCCCGGATGAGGATGCGGAGAAGATCCGTACCGTGCAGGACGCCGTAGACTACATCAAGAAGCACGCCAAAGCCGCAAAGTAACCGGTTTATGACGGAGCAGGCGAGAGCCTCGCATTCTGAGCGCAACCAAGGATTCCCCAGAACGATGAAACTGAACACAGAGGCATGCCCGTGGCTCGCCGCGTAGTCGTCACCGGCGTGGGACTGATCTGCGGCGTGGGCAATACCAGCCCGGAAGTGTGGGCCAGCCTGATGGCGGGCAAAAGCGGCGTAGCCCGCATCACCCACTTCGATGCCTCGCAGTTTGCCGCCCAGATCGCCGCCGAAGTCAAGAATTTCGATCCGCTGCAGTTCGTTGACAAGAAAGAACTGAAGAAAATGGGCCGCTTCATTCATCTGGCGCTGGGGGCGTCAGATGAGGCCATGCGCATGTCCGGGCTGCAGGTAACGCCGGAACTGGCGCCACGGGTGGGAGTGCACATCGGCTCCGGCATTGGCGGGTTCGATGTGATTGAGCGCGAGCACTCCAACCTGCTCCAGGGCGGACCGCGGCGAATATCCCCCTTCTTCATTCCTGCCTCCATCGTGAATCTGGCCGCAGGGCACGTCAGCATCCGCTACAACGCCAAAGGGCCCAACGAGGCCACCTGCACCGCCTGTACCTCCAGCGCGCACTCTGTTGGAGATGCTTTCAAGATCATTGCCCGCTGTGACGCTGACGTGATGATTGCCGGCGGCGCCGAAGCCGCCATTACTCCCATGGGAGTGGGCGGCTTTGCTGCCATGCGCGCGCTTTCCACCCGCAATGACGAACCGGAGAAAGCCAGCCGCCCCTGGGACGCCGGCCGCGATGGTTTCATCATCGGCGAAGGCGCGGGTGTGCTGATTCTGGAGGAACTGGAATTTGCCCGCCGCCGCGGGGCCAAAATCCTGGCCGAAGTGGTCGGCTACGGCATGAGCGCCGACGCTTTTCACATTACGCAACCCGCGGAAAACGGCGACGGCGCTTACCGTGTAATGCTCAACACGCTGGCCGACGCCAAGATTCAGGCCGAGAACGTGGGCTACATCAACGCCCACGGCACTTCCACCGACATTGGCGATAAGCTGGAAACTGTGGCCATCAAGCGCGCCTTCGGCGACCACGCCTACAAGGTGGCCATCAGCTCCACCAAGTCCATGACCGGGCACCTGCTGGGCGGCGCCGGAGGCCTGGAGGCCGGCATTACCGTGCTGGCGCTGCGCGACCAGAAAGTTCCGCCCACTATTAACCTGGAGAATCGCGATCCCGAGTGCGACTTGGACTACGTGCCCAATAAGGCGCGTGCGGTCCAGACGGAGTTCGCCATGTCGAATTCCTTCGGCTTCGGCGGCACCAACGGCGCTCTCCTGTTCCGCCGCTGGAACGACTAGCAATCGCAATAATCTAGCTTTGTCATCCCGAGCGAGCCTGAGCCGAGCGTGCGAGGTGAAGGCGAATCGAGGGACCTTGCGTTTTTAAATCATTTCGCGCTGGCCGCGAATCCCAGCGGCTCCCGGTTTTTCAGCACTGCAGCAGCGACCAGCCCCGCGACGAAGAAGGCCACTATTTGCATGGTCATGTACGCCGCTGTGTAATTGCCCGGGAAGCCATACCAGTTCCAGTAGGGAACATTGCTGGTGACGGCGGCAACGATGCCGACCAGGGTGATGAATCCTACCTTCCCGGCGTAGCTGCCTATCCGTGTCTGCGCCAGCAGAATCACGGCCAGCAGGGCTTCTACGAATTCGGTGAGAAACTCCAGGCCAAGCTTGCCGCCCGTAATGCCCTTGGCTCCCGGAGGGTGATAAATGAGCAGCCCGGAGGGATTGGCAGCCAGCTTCGGCTCATAGTTCTTCATGGCCGCATTACGCTGCGCCGAAGTGGGATTCGGCCCGGCCCCCATCCCCGGGAACAGATATAGCCCGGAACCCTGGCCCAGGCTGGCCTGCATGGCGCCGAGCACCGCAGTCTCGTTTGGAATTTCCCGAACGCCCGTGTAGCCCAGGGGCAAAACCATATGGGCAACAAATGACCAGATGAACATCGCGATCGCACCCAAAACGCCCGCCAGCAGAACCCGCTTTGCCATAGCGCCTCCTGTGTGAACCCGGATTATGCCGCAAAAGAGGGCAAAATCCCGTTTTCGGGCACAAAAAAAGGCGCAGCGTGGAGCTGCGCCTTGGTCTGACGGGCCCTGGGCTAGAAGCCGGTGCCGCCGCCCATATCGCTCTTGCTCTTTTTACCCTTTGCGCCTGCGGTGCAGGTATCGGCTATGTGGGTAATGTTAGTGGCCTTGAATTCTTTTTCTTCTTTGCCGCTTTTCTTTTCAGCTTTTTCAGTGGCGGCGCTTTCGCTGCCTTCAGACATGGCGCCTGCTTCCCACGCGCCGGTCAGCTTCACTTCGTGGCCGACGTGGTTCTTCAGTTCGTCCGAACCGGTGACCATGGTCTTATGCTTGCCGTGGGTGAGAACATAAGTTCCTGGGCTGGTGCCTTCGCTCAGGCAGCCAGTCATGGAGTGCTCCTTGGCGCCTTTCATGTGGTGCTTCGTTGTCTTGGTGGTGGTGGTGGTAGTCTGATCTGTGCTCTGGCCCATGCTGCCCATGTTGTCCTGGGCCATCATCGCCAGGCTGAAAGCGAAGCACAGCGCCAATAACATTCCGAGTTTTTTCATTGCGTCCTCTCCTTGCAGTCTCTGATCCTGGTTAAGGATTCGTGCTTCTGAGATGCTCCCGTATGAAAGGCGGGTTGGCAGGTCGTTGAAGCGAATTGCAGTTTGTCACAGCGTTTATTCCGGTGAGAAAACAGAGTCGTGGGCTGATAGGTGCAAACCGGGCCTGGGCAGCAGCCTGAGAACGGCTGCCAAAGGACGTAAATATTGTAGTCCCGGCGGGCGGAAAAAGGCCCTGCCGCAGCCGTTACAATACGGATGTGACCGCGCCAGCGCCCACCGTTCCGGCAGATCCGCCCGCCGCGGAGCTGCGATTTCCGCTGCGCCAGCGCCTGCTGCTGCCGCTGATTGCGTGGGCCGGGGCGCTGCTAGTGCGCCTGCTGTGCGCCACCATCCGCTACCAAAATTCCGCCGAACCAGGCGGGCCGCTGGATGCCAATGAGCGGCCCATGATATGGGCATTCTGGCATCGCTGCCTGATTGTGGCCACCCACCGTTTCCAGAAGCGCGACATCGCGGTGCTGACCAGCCGCAGTTTTGACGGCGAAGTCATTTCCCGCATCATCGAGAAGTTTGGCTACCAGGCCGTGCGCGGCTCCAGTCGCCGCGGCGCTTTAGGCGCGGTGCTGGGCGCGCGCCGCCAACTGGAAGGCGGGCGCGCCGTGGCTTTCACCGTGGATGGCCCGCTGGGCCCGCTTTACGAGGCTAAACCCGGGCCGGTGGTACTCTCGCGCCTTACTGGCGTGCAGGTCATCGCCTTCCACATCGCCGTGGAACGCGCCTGGACCCTGGGCACATGGGACCGCATGCTTGTGCCCAAGCCCTTCTCCCGCGCCTTTGTGCACTTCAGCCCGCCCATGCTAGCGCCTGCGGTGGCAGATGAAACACAGGTGGAAGCCTGGCGCCGCGAACTGCAGATGACTCTGGAGCACGTGCGCGACGTTGCGGAAGCCAAGATAAAACCTTCAACGCCGAGGACGCAGACAAAAAATTGACGATTGTCAATTGAAGATTGAGAACCGCCAGCACTCAGCATTTAGCCAGTTGACACCCTGCATCACCCGAGCCTATCTTTGTTGCCGTTACTTGGTTCGCGCGTCCTGAACGCTGGTTCGGGACTGGGAAGCGGGTGAAAATCCCGCGCTGCCGCGCAACTGTAAGCGAGGAACCTGCCGCCGGTCACTGGGTCTTGCCCGGGAAGGCCGGCGGGCCGATTGCGGACTGCACCGGAATATAGGCGCGGTCCTGACTCGCCAAGCCAGGAGACCGGCGCGAATCGCCAACACCCACCCCTTTCGCGTGTAAAGGAGGAATTATGCGGGTTCTGCGCTGGTTCGCGTGCAGTCTGTTGTTGCTTGAGGCCGCTTGGGCGGCCGATATCACCGTCAAGGTCGTAGATCCCCAATACGCCGTTATCCCTGGCGCCAGCGTGGTGCTGCTACTGCCGGGATCGTCGTCACCGGTTGCCGTTCAGGACACATCCGGAAACGGGACCGCACACTTTAAAGGGCTGGGCGCCGGCTCCTACGTAGTACGCGTTTTGGCCCCCGGCTTTGCCCCGCTGGCCGCAAACGCAAAATCGCCGGCTGAGTTGACTCTGCAGTTGCGCGTCGCCACCGCCACGCAAAACGTCGTGGTCAGCGCCACGCGTACGCCGGTGCCCGGCGAGGAGACGGGGGCGGAGGTCTCCACCCTCGACGCTGCCGAATTGAAAACCATGCAGCCGGTGAACGAGGCGGAAGCTCTGCGTTTTCTGCCGGACACCATCATCGGCGAGAACGGCCGCCGGGGCGCTTTGGCGTCGCTGTTCGTGCGCGGCGGCGACTCCCGCTACAACAAGGTGATCATTGACGGGGTGACGGTGAACGATCCCGGGGGCCGCTTTGACTTCGGCGTGGTGCCCATGGACCAGGTGGATCGCCTGGAATTCGTGCGCGGCGCGGAGAGCGACCTCTACGGCTCTGACGCCATGACCAGTGTCGTCCAGACCTGGACCCGGGAAGGAAGCACCGTCACGCCGCAGCTGACCTTCGGCGCTGACGGCGGCACGTTCCAAACGGCGAACGGCTACGCCTCGGTTTCCGGCGCCCGCGGACGCTTTGATTACAATCTATTCGGCGAGCAGTTCAACACCAGCGGGCAGGGTCCCAACGACGATTACTCCAATTCCTCTCAGGGCGCGAACTTGGGCATCACGCTGGCGCCCCGAGTGCGCTTCCGCTTGCGCGCTCGCCATCTCAATAGCCGCACCGGAATTCAATCTTTCTGGGACTTCAACGGCCAGCCCTTGCTTCCGCCCGACATGGACGAGAAAGCCCGGCAGAACGACTTCCTCTCCAGCGCCGAAATCACGGTCAACGGCGCTCGCTGGCAGCACACCTTTACCGGCTTCGAGTACCACCACAGTCTGGCCAATGTGGACCAGGTCATGGAGCCGGGACGGGTTTCGCCGTCGTTCGGCAATATTGATTTCCCGTTCGACAGCATCTCCGATGTCAACCGTGCCGGATTTGAGTACCAGGGCCAATACTGGGAACGCAGCTGGGCGCGTCTGATCGTAGGCTACCGCTTTGAAGACGAAAACGGCTTCGTGGGCGACTTGTTTTCTCCGCCGCTCAGCCACGGGCTGCGTCTTGACCATGACGTCTATGCCCAGCAATTGCTCACCTGGGGACGCGCCTCGCTGGTGGCCGGGCTGCGCTTCACCCATAACGGCAGCTTCGGCAACGCCGCCGTCCCGCGAATAGCTCCCAGCTTCTTGCTGCTGCGGGGTGGTCAGTTCTTTACCGGCACTCGGCTGCGCGGCTCGTTTGCAACCGGCATCAAGGAACCGCTGCTGGAAGAGGCCTTCGCCGCCGGAGCTTTTGTTATCCCTAATCACGGCCTGAAGGCGGAGGAGAATCGTTCCTTTGATGCCGGTATTGAGCAGCGCCTGGTGGGGGGCAGGTTCGTGCTCGCAGCCACTTACTTCCACAACGTCTTTCGGCGACAGATTGAGTTCGCCACCAATCCCGTTACCTTCGTCGGCCAGTACGTGAATGTGAACAAATCCCTGGCCCACGGAGCGGAAACGGAGTTCCACGCCCGCCTGTGGTCACGCCTGTCGCTGGATTCCTCCTACACTTATACTTCCACCCAAATTCTGGCCGCGCCCCTGTGCACGGCGGCGAACTTCTGCGACCCGCTGCTGGCCACTGGCCGTCCCCTGATCCGGAGGCCCAAGCACGCCGGCAACGTTCTGCTCAACTACTCCAGCCGTCGCTGGGGTGGTCAGATTGGTGGCACCTTCCTGGGAAGGCGCGTGGATTCCGACTTCCTCGGCCTGCTGCCGCCGGTAAATCACACCGCCGGCTATGGCCGCATAGACCTGGGTGGCTGGTACGCGCTCACCAGCCACATGACTGCCTATCTCAACGTTGGAAACCTGCTCGACCGGCGCTACGAGGAAGCGGCTGGTTATCCCGCGCTCGGCTTCAACTTCCGTGCGGGGATGCGCTTTCGTCTAGGAGGCGAGTGAGGCGACTCTCCCTCGCCTGAATGAAAACCGCCGGGGACGCTGAGGTAATTGATTTCAGAATTGCTGGAGTCCTTGGCGTAATCCGCGTCCTCTGCGGTTCTGTTTTGGGATTATCGCTTGCGCGCGGCGACGGCGGCTTCCTTCCCGTTGCTGCTCTTCGCCTCAGGAGTCCTGCCGCCGTTCCGATGTGAGTGGTTGCCGCTGCCGTACTTTTCACGCGCCGCGGCCAGCTTGCGCATGTCTTCTTTGCTGAGCAGGTGCTGCCGCCCCAGCATATGCGCCACCAGCGCCACTTTGGCAAAATGCTCCACGGTTTCCATGTGCATGTAGGCGGAGAGAAGGTCTGCGCCATAAGTCACCACGCCATGATTGGACATGAGAATGGCCTTGTAGCGCGGAATCAGAGGAGCC
>DATJFA010000427.1:0-3769 GCA_035496015.1 Terriglobales bacterium
AATGGACGACTGGCTAGGCCGCGGCGGTCCTCTGGGCGGAGTGCTCGGCTTCGCGATCGGGGGCACCCTGCTGCTGCCCATTGGCTACATCTACGGGCAACTGGTGGCGGCCATGCCCGACGCCGCCGGCGAAATCGCCTACACCGCTAAAGTTTTTCCCCAGCGGGTTAGCTATGCCACCGGCTGGATGATGTTTCTCGCCTACTTCATCGTCTGCCCCTGGGAGGCGGTGGCCCTGGGCCGCATTGCCGCTTTTATATTCCCGCGGCTGGATTCTTGGGAAATTTACCGCGTGGCCGGCAAGCCGGTGTACCTGCCACATCTGGCGCTGGGCTTGGCTTTGACCGCGCTGCTGACCGTCCTGAATTACCGCGGCATCCGCCTGAGCGCCACGTTTCAGAACTGGACCACGTTCGCGGTGCTGGCGCTGTTCGTGATTTTCGTTTCCTTCGGGGCTGCGCACGGCTCGGCGCACAATTTCCCACCGCTCTTCAGTCACACGCCCTTCATCTCGGTGCTGCTGGTACTGCAGATCGTTCCCTATTTCATGACTGGCTTCGAGTCGGTGGCCAAGTGCGCGGAAGAGGCCAGCCTGGAGTTTCGCCCCGCCGGATACTTTCGCGCCATGGTGATGGCCATCGTAGTGGGCGCTCTGTTCTACATCATCGTGATTGCGGCGGTGGCCTGGGCCTCGCCGTGGCAAAAGCTGCCTGGGGGAGCATTTTCTACCGCGGTGGCATTTGAGCGCGCGCTGCACGCCCGCTGGATCGTCAGCGTTATTCTGAGCGCGGCATTGCTTTCCCTGTTCAAGGTTTTCAATGGGAATTTCGTGGCTGCCAGCCGGTTGCTGTTCGCACTGGGGCGCCGCGGGATGGTGGAGTCTCGCCTGGGTCAGATACATTCCAGAAATCAGACACCGGCAGTTGCCGTGCTCTGGGTGGGAATTGCTACAGCCGCGGTCATGCTGGCCGGAGAAGCCATCCTGGTGCCCATTACGGAAGTGGGCTCGGTCGCTTCCGCGCTGGGCTGGATGGCGGCCTGCGCCTCCTACTACCGCATGCGTCCTCTGCCCTTGCGGCGCGCCGTGGCTGTGGTGGGCGTGCTGGTGGCCATCGGCATGGTGCTGATGAAGGCGCTGCCTTTCATACCCGGCCACTTCAGCGTCTATGAGTGGATCGCATTCGGCGCCTGGGTGGTGCTGGGATGGGCGCTGCACCGGAGGCCGGCAGTGGCGGCGACACGGGCGGCGTCGAGCCTGGAGTGAATTCTGCGGGGCCGCCTGAAGACCCTGCTCCCCACTCACTCGCGTTGATTAATCATGCAGGCTGGTGCGGAATCCAGACATGCGCAAGCCACCTGATCCGGAGAGCGACGAAAGAGAACATCGAGCTTCGCTCCTCGCCCGGTTACGCCAATTCTGCTTTCCTGGCGGGGAAGAGGCGGCTCGTTCTGTAAGCGGCGTTCGCATAGCCGAGCAGGGCGAGATGCGCATGTCGCCGGAGGCGCGCTGGATTCCCTTCACCGCGGAGCAGACCATAGAAGCGCGGCGCAGCAGCTTCCGCTGGGTGGCCCGCCTGAGCAGCGGCAGGCTCACCCCAATTACCGTTACAGACGCCTATGAGGAAGGCCACGGGTACTTGGCGGTCAAGGCCGCCGGCCTGATTCCGCTCAAGAAAGTAACCGGCGTGGACGCAGATCGGGGCGAACTGCAGCGCTATCTTGCCTCTACGATGTTTTGCCCGCCTGCTCTACTTAATCATCCTTCGCTTGACTGGGATGCGGTGGGAACGTTCATATTAAGCATGAGAGATCGCAACGACCCCACGGGAGCAACCGTAGATTTGGAAATGACCCCCGAAGGGCGTCCGGTCACTTGCCGGGCAGAGCGCCCACGCCTGGCCGGCAAGCAGTCGGTCCTCACCCCCTGGTGGGGCAGTTACCTTGAGTTTCGCGAATGGGAAGGGTGGCAGGTAGCCTCGCGGCTGGAAGTCTCGTGGCAGCTTCCGGAAGGGCCGTTTACCTACTTTCGCAGCGAATTAACATCGTTTGCCATCTTACGATGAGCAGCTCCTTTACAATAGATCGAGACCGTTTTTCTCCCCGACCGGTCAACCTGCTGCCCAAGGCACGAGTCAATTTCTGTGTGCCTTTTTGTAAGCCCGGCAGTCTGAATCGCAAATGACGCTTGAACGATTGCAGAAGATCATTGCCGCTGCCGGCGTGACCTCGCGGCGCAAAGCGGAACAGCTGATTTCCAGCGGCCAGGTGGAGGTGAATGGGCAGCTGGTCACCGAGTTGGGCTCGAAGGCCGATCCCGAGCGGGACCACATCCGGGTGGGGGGCAAGCTGCTGCGCGGGCCGGAGCGCCATGTTTACCTGCTGCTGAATAAGCCCAAAGGCTTCGTGACCACGGCGGCCGACCCGGAGGGACGGCCCACCATCATGGATTTGCTGCAGGGCCTGCAGACCCGGGTTTATCCCGTGGGGCGGCTCGACTACGCCAGCGAAGGTCTGCTGCTGCTAACGAATGATGGGGAGCTGGCCAACAGTCTGACCCGCGCTTCCTCGCACGTGCCGAAGACTTATCTGGTGAAAGTGAGCGGACGGCCCAGCGACGAGGCGGTGGCAAAGCTTCGCTCCGGAGTGGTGCTGCGCGAGCCCGGGAAAGCTTCGGTGAAGACTGCGCCGGCCAGAGTTCACCTGACGCGGGATGCGCCCAACCCGTGGTACGAGGTCACCCTGATTGAAGGCCGCAACCGGCAGATCCGGCGCATGTTCGAGGAAGTCGGCCATCACGTGGAGAAGATAAAGCGGGTGAAGTATGGCCCGCTGGAACTAGATGTGGCGCCGGGGGAGTACCGGAGGCTACAGCCGGAAGAAGTTAAGCGACTGCAATCTGCCGCAGGCAGTGTTCAGCGCCAGGAAGACCATTCTTCCTCCTAGGCACGTTTCCGGGGATGCCGCGGCGGCACGCTCTTCTTAACGCGTTTTTTCGCTCGCGCCATCTTCGGATTGAGATGTTGCTCGTCAATCTCCGGTTCGTCTTTCCGGAGTCCCCAGCCTTCGGTTCCAGTAGTTGGACCGGAGGGGTTGATGTTGGGATGAGCGCGCGTGGGCTTGTCGCCGAAGGGATTGATATCAGGGTTGGTAGGCTTGGCCATGTCACATGTGATGCCGGAAGCCAAGCGACGCGCTGCTGAGAGAAGTGTCGTCCCTAAAGGGACTCACCATCCGCTCAGCAATCCTACCCAGGACTGCCGTCCCGGGCTTTACTATTACGTCCCTTCGGGACTGGCGCGGCAGTGACGCAAGAAAGCGCTTGTAGTAAACACAAGGTCCCCTTCGACAAGCTCAGGGCAGGCACGCTGTACCTTTCTGGATGTAGTTGACAACATTGGCGAGCCCGCGTTTGCAATAGGTTAGCACGTCGTCGGATGGTGCTGGAGTGGGGTGGATGGTGTCACATGGGGGCAAAACGGCATTTCTGTGCCGTAAAAAGTGCCGTGAAAAGTGCCGCGCCGGGGTTGGTCATTTGGCTCCAGCAGGCTCCTGTGACCTTCGCCACGCTCACAGGCGCTTGACGGCGTACTACTCTGTGTCCACCCCGCTGAACCGTCCGCGTGAGTTGCGAGCGTATCCCGTGGGGAACGTGCTCTGCCTGAGGCCCCCGTGGTGCTGCCAGAGGTGCCTCAATTCGTGCGCGAGTTTGAGTAAGCGAAAGGCTTTCATTCCTTGCTTTCGACACGATCACGGCGCTATGCTGCCGAGC
>DATJFA010000428.1:0-5192 GCA_035496015.1 Terriglobales bacterium
TGTTTACGACGGGACGCAAGCGTGGGCGCTGGGGGTGGTGAACCAGTAGCAGTGGTCAGTGGTCAGTGGTCAGTTGTCAGGGATCTTTTTCCCCGGGCTAAAGCCCGGGGCTTCCACGTTGAGGGTTTTCCCCCGGGCTGAAGCCCGGGGCTTCCACGATGACGTTGTTCTTGCGGTCCTTTAGAGCGGGCGCGTCAGGCGGGCTGGGAGGCGGGGCTGGCATCCGAGCCGCGGGCAAGGCCGCCGGTTTCCTGATTCAGCTCGCGGGCGGCCTTGCGGCCAAGAGCGGTGAGCGGAGAGCGGGTTAGCGGGGTCTCGCTTTCGCGTCCCAGATGGCGATTTCGGTCCTGTCCTTCGGCTTGCGGCAAGATGCGGTTTACCACGCCCAGCAAATCGGCGGTGGTTCCGGGGGCCACGCCGTGAATCATGGCCAGCGCCTTGGCTTGCGGCGTCAAGATCAGCTCCGCCTGGCCGCGGCGGATGGCGGCTACAATGCGGCGCGCGGCGCGGCTGGCGCTCATCGCCGCTACCGGCAGAGTAGCTCCCAGACTGAACCAGGTGAACTCGTCTTCGTTCTTTCCCTTGAAGTAGGCATTCAGGTGCGAGCCAGTGCGCATCAGGCCGGGAACAACCGTGGTCACCTTGATGCCGTGGCGCGCCATTTCGGCCCGCAATCCCTCGGAAAATCCCACCGCAGCAAACTTGGCACAACTGTAAGGCAGCAGGTGAGGCACGCTCACCTTGCCGCCGATGGAGGTTATGTTGGCGACGTGGCCGCTCCCGCGCTGCCTCATTTGCGGCAGAACCGCCAGCGTGGGATAAACCGTTCCCCAGAACATCACGTCCATGGCTTCCTGGAAGTCGGTGAGGGTTTGCGCTTCGAGGGGGCCGACCTGGATTACGCCGGCGTTGTTCACCAGCACATCAATGTGGCCGAAACGGGCGGTGGCTTCGTTGACCAGCGACTGCACGTCCTCCTGGACCGTTACGTCGCAAGTGACGGCCAGCACCTCGGCGCCGTGCGCGGCGAGGCGGGCGCGCGCAGTTTCCAGTTCACGCTGGTCGCGAGCACAGATGACCAGGCGGGCGCCTTGCGCGGCAAACTCCTCCGCCAAGGCCAAGCCCAGCCCGCGGGAGCTGCCGGTGATGAGCACCACACGGCCAGCCACGCTTTGGCCGGAGCGCACGCGCTGACAGAGCTTCCAGCCCGCCAGGCCCACGCCCACGCCCGCCAGCGTAGCCATTCCCGCCGTCATGCCCGCGCCGATGCCCACAGCCGTTTTCAGACGCATGTTCGCCTCCGGAATCTGGCGTGTAAGATGCAGGGCGGGAGGGGTTTGAATGAGGAAATTTGTGGGCGAAGAATTGGGCTATTTTCCGACGGGCTTTACCATGACGCGCCAACGGCGCTGAGCGATTTGGGATTCGCGGGCGAGGGTGCTCTCCACTTGGTTCAAGCTCACAGCTCACAGCTCACAGGTGATGATCATCACCGCCGCAGGAGACATATCCTCGGTAGTCTAAAACTGGGCCGATCATTCCAGGCCCGGAGACGATTCTGATGGCTTACGTAATTACCAGCAGCTGCATTAAAGATGAGCTTTGCGTGGACGTGTGTCCCACCGACTGCATTCACCCCAAGAAGGACGAGCCCGAGTTTGAAGCTGCCACCCAGCTCTATGTGGATCCGCAGGGGTGCATTGATTGCGGCGCCTGCGTGCCGGTATGCACCTCCGATTCCATCAAGCCGGCCGATGATTTGACCGAAGGGGAGAAGGAATTCATCGCGAAGAACGCGGCTTTCTACGCTAAATAGCAGGGGCCAATTGGGCAGCATTGTGGCGGGTGTCCCGATGGTACCGCCACCTCGGTAATTTCCCAGCCCGGCGTCCGCAGGCTAGCATCAAAGCTGGAAAACCCTAATGGCAGCACCTGCGCAGCAGCCCATCCCCGGAGTGCAGCAGTCCCCGAAGCCTCAAGCTGTTGCCGAGCGGCGAGAACCCGCCATGGAAGACATGCTGCGGGAATGCATCGAAGTTTGTGCCCGGGTAGCGGAGAAACACGCCGCGCCGGAAGCCGCTCAGCACATCCGCAAGCTCAAGCCGCCCAGCCGCTGGCCGTAAAACTCACTTCGTTTTCTTAGCTCTGCGCGAGCGCTCCATCCACACCTGGCCACGCGGCAAGCACAATGCTGCCGAGCCCACCAGGCTGGATTCAGTGCCGTACAGAGCGCTCAGGATAGGAATCTGCTGCCGGCCAGGCGTGACCGAACAAGTATCCAGGCGGCCGCGAATGTAGTTGAAGAAGGAACCCATCAGTTCGCCCAGGCCGCCGCCGATCACGATAACCTCGGGTTCGAGCAGATCAATGATGTTCCCCAGCCAGATGGAAAGGTAGTCGGCGGCCTCGCGCAGAATTTCGTTGGCCAGCGCGTCGCCATCCAGCGCGGCCTTGCCCACAATTTCGGACGTGACGGCGCCGGCCTTTCCCTCCGCCAGCTCCAGTATCCGGGTGTGGGAGTTGTGGGCGACTAACTGTCGAGCGCGCGCCCCAATCGCGCTGCCGGAAGCATACATTTCGATGCAGCCGCGCTTGCCGCAGGCGCACTGCGGGCCATTGAGGTCAATGGTGATGTGCCCGCCCTCGCCAGCGGCGCCGGTGCGTCCGTAGTAGAGCCGGTCCTGCAGCACCAAACCGGTGCCGATGCCGGTGCCCAGGCTTACATAGAACACGTTCTTGTAGCCTACTCCCGCGCCCCACACGGCCTCGGCCAGGGCGGCAACATTGGCGTCATTGGCCAGGCGGGTGGGCAGTTTGTAGCGCTGCTGGATCTTTTCTGCCAGCGGATAGTTGCGCCAGCACGGCAGGTTGGTAGCGCTGAGCAGCACACCGCGCTGCGAATCCACCCAGCCCGCCACGCTGACGCCGATGGCCGAAACGGAGCGAGCGCGGCGGTTGCTGAGCACCGCCTCGATAGCGTCGGTCACGGCGCGCAAGCCGTCTTCCGCTGTCTTTTGCACCACCATGCGGCGGCGCGCGGTGAGCAGAATCTCGCCGGAGGCGTTCACCAGGCCAGCCTCGGCCTTGGTGCCGCCGATATCCACTCCCAGAACGACGTGTTCAGCTTTCGGCATCAGCGTTCCAGTTTAGTTCGCCGGGAGGGAAACTAAGCAGCTAAAACCGCGAAACATGCCGGCAGGCTCTTCTTTTGCCGGTTCCCACGCTGCTGCAAACGGCAAAAAGCCAGCCCTGAGCCGGCCAAAAAAGAATTTCACAAGGTTCAGTCCTGCCGCAGTGCCTGCGCTGGGTCGAGCCGCATCACTCCCGCTCCGGGGATGGCGGTGGCAATGGCCGCAATCGCCAGCAGAAGAATGGCCCCGCCGGCAAAAGTGAGCGGGTCGAGCGGAGAGATGCCGAACAGAATGCCGCCTATGAATTTCTGCGTCGCCCAAGCGCCCAGCAGCCCTATGGCTGCTCCGGTGGCTGCCATCGCCAAGCCTTGCTTCAGCACAAGCCAGAGAGCGGCGGCGCGGGTAGCGCCCAGCGCCATGCGTACCGCCAGTTCCTGCCGGCGTTGCGCCACCAGAAAGGAAACTACCCCATAAATGCCGACCGCCGCCAGCACCAGGCCGGCAGCGGCAAACAAGGCCAGCAAAGCCGTCGTGAACCGCTGGCTTCCGGTTTCTGACTCAATAACTTCATCCATCGTCCGAACCTGCGCGAAAGGCATGTCTGCATCCAGCGCATGCAGCTGGCGGCTGATTTCAGGAACCAGGGTCTGGGGATCAGAACTGGCGCGCACAACAATGTCCTTGAATCCGTAGTTCACCAGCGGATGCTGAGAGTACAACACCAGAATCTGGGGCTCTGGCGGCGAGGTGAGCCCGGCATTACGGATATCGCCGATAACGCCAACAATAGTGACATCCGCCGAATCCGTGATATCGGCTCCGGCCGGCATGTGCATGAATTCCGGGGGCCCAATGTGGACAGGGCGGCCAATAGGATCTTCGCTGGGGAAATAGCGCCGCTCCAGTTCCTGGCTGATGAGGGCCACGGGTGGACTGGTCTCGCTGTCCGACTCGCTAAAATCCCGGCCGCGAAGCAGGGGAATGCCCATGGTTCTCAGGTAATGGGCATCCGTGAGGCCGAAGCGGGCGGTGGGAACATCCTGAGCTCGGGTGGCCGGGTGTCCGTCAATAGTCAGCATCTGAGTCCAGTTGTAAGTGGGAGGATAAATAGTCGTGACACTTGCCTCGGCCACGCCCGGCAAGGCCCGCACATTGTCCCCAAAATGATTACAGAAGCGAGTGATGGCTCCGGAATCTGGATAGCGAACGCCGGGCAGGTAGAAATGCCCGGTGAGCAGATGATCCTTGCGGATGCCCAGGCGCTGCTGCTGAAGGTGGTAAATGCTCTGCACCAGCAGGCCTGCGCCCACCAGCAGCATCAATGACATCGCCATTTCCGTGACCACCAGCACGCGGCGCATGCGTTGTGCGGCCGAGCTTGAAGTGGTGGTCCGCGAACCCAGCTTCAGCGCCTCTACCAAATTCACGCGAGCACCGGTAAGAGCTGGAAACAACCCAAAAAGCAGGACCGTGGTCAGTGACAGCACCGCGGTGAACGCGAGCACTCGCCAATCCAGGTTGAGCGAAGAGAGCTGTGGCAAACCCTCGGGATGTATCGAGGTCAGGGCTTTAACGCCGACCTGTGCCAGCAGCAATCCCACAGCGCCTCCGATCATGGACAGCAAAAGCATCTCGGCAAGCAGCTGGCGCACCAGCCTTCCCTTCCCTGCTCCCAGAGCCGTGCGCATGGCCAGCTCGCGCTCGCGCGCCGAGTTGCGCGCCAATAGCAAGTTCGCCAAATTGACGCACGCGATCAGCAGGATCAGGCTCACCGCCCCCATCAGCAGGAACAGTATGGGCCGCAGGTCACGCGCTCGCGTCTCGGAAAGCTTCTCCAGTTCGACTCCGATTCCGCGGTCCACCGGATGGGTGGCGGCCAAGCCGGCGGTGATGGTGGCTAGATCCGCCTGCGCCTGTTCCAGCGATACCCCGGGCTTTATGCGTCCCAAGGTGTACCAGCCTCGTCCTCCGCGCCCCGCTTCGGTCCATATATCCCCGAGTGCGTCGGCAAATCCGAAGGGAGTCCAAATCTCAACCGGCTTTAATTCCATCCACCCGGGA
>DATJFA010000429.1:0-7552 GCA_035496015.1 Terriglobales bacterium
CCGCCTGCTCCACGTTGCCGGTTTTCAGATTTACGGCTCCAAGATTATAGGCGGCCGAGAAGTTGGTGCCGTCGGCTTTCAAGGTGCGCTGCAGAAAATCAATGCTGTTGGGGTAGTCGCCCGCGCGGGCATAAGCCAGGCCCAGATAGTAATAGACCAGGTTGTAGTCGGGGCTGAGCTCGAGAACGCGGCGAAACTCGCGAATGGAGTCCGGGTAATTCTGCATCCGGTAATAGTCCAGCCCCAGCAAGTAGTGCACGGGAACGCTCGTTTCCTCGGTCTTAAGAGCCTGCGCGAGCTTGACGGTGGATTCCTCAAAATGGCCGTGCTGGCTGGCTTCCACGGCTTCCGACACCAACTCGAACATGGCAATGCGATCTTTTGGGTCGGGAAGCTGACGGTTGTCGCCGGATTTTGCCGGGTGACCGCCGGAAAAGGCAGCGTAGCCCAGCGACTTAAGGCGTTCGCTGAGCACCGGGTCGAGAGGCACGGACTGGGACTGCTGCCTGCCGGCGGTGTACTTCTGCTCCATGGTTTCCAGTTGCGACTTTAATTCCTGGGCGATGGCGGGCTTTTCAGCATAAAGGTTGTGCAGTTCCTCAGGGTCGGCCGCGATGTCGTAGAGTTCCGGTTTAGGAACGTCAATGAAATGGTAGTTGCCGACCTGGATGCCCCGCAGGTCGCTCCAGTCGAAGTGCAGCAGGGGCAGGAAGGACTCGGAGTAGAGCTGCACGGGAGGGCCTGCCGGGCGCGGGTTTCCGAGGATCTCGGACAGCGCGCTGGCGCCCTGCGCATCGGCAGGGGGTGGAACTTTCAGCACGTCGAGCACCGTAGATAGCAGGTCCACGGTGCTGAAGGGTCCGGGAACGGTGGCCGCGTGGCGCTGGCCGGCGGGCAACTTGACCATGAATGGGATGCGCAGCGTGGCGTCGTAGATGAAGAAGCCGTGGTTTTTTTCGCCATGCTCGCCCAGAGATTCGCCGTGGTCGCCGGTGAGCACGATCAAAGTGCGGCTGTAGAGCTGTTTCTCTTTCAGAAAGCGGAGCAGGCGGCCAACCTGCACGTCCGCAAAGGCGATTTCGCCATCATAGGGGCGTCCCTGGTACTCGCGGTCGAAAGGAGCCGGCGCGTCGTAAGGCGTGTGCGGATCGTATAAGTGTACCCACAAGAAGAAGGGCTTGCGCTCGTTGGCCGAAAGCCACTGCAGCGCCTGGTCCACTACCTGGTTGCCGGGGCGCTTCATCAGGTCGAGATTGGCGTCTTCCAGGCGGTTGAAGTCAAAGTGGTCGTAGTAGAAGTCGAACCCCTGGTTGAGGCCGAAGCGATGGTCGAGGACGGCCGAACCGAGCACGGCGCCGGTGGCGTAGCCGTGCTGCTTCAGGATGGAAGCCAGAGTGGGCTGCTGCGGATTCAGTTTGTTGCCGCTGAAGTCGTGGATGCCGCTATACATGGGATAAGTGCCGGTCATCATCACGGTGTGCGAGGGCAGGGTGATGGGCACGGGAGTGTAAGCAAGCTCGAAGCGGGTGCCGGCAAAGGCCAGGGCGTCAATGTTGGGGGTCTGTATCTGGCGGTAGCCATAACAGCCGAGATGGTCGGGGCGCAAAGTGTCAATCGTGATCAGGAGCAGGTTGGCAGGTGCGGCGTCGCGTGGGCGGGGAGCAGCCGCAGCAACGGCGGCAAAAATCAGGCAAAAAGCCGACAAGCGGAGAACGTGGGGCACACGTGTAAGGGGGCGCAGAATACTGAAAGGATATCAAAGCCTGGGGACAGGCAAAAGGGGAGCAGCCGTCGAGACTACGGTTTGGGCTGGCTCGCGCTCGGTTGGCGCATATCCGAATGGCGGTAGTTATGAGCCTGGCCGCATTTAGGGCAGACCACTCGCTGATTGTGGTCGGCCATCTGCTGCAGAAAAGCGGAAAAAGTTGTTCCACAATGTTTGCAGCAAACCTCTACCTTTTCTTCCGCTGCGCTCATGGTTACAAGTATATCGTCGCTGAGACCAACCTTTCCGGTCGCAATTTTCTTGTAAACGAAATTTTACAGCTCACGATAGCAGGAAGTGTGCCGCAGCCCTATGCCGGACGCCAGAATACCGATAAAATTAAGGTGAAATATTTGTTGCTGCCGCGCGTATTTCTCCCTAGGGCGGCAACAAGGCAGGTCCCTGCATTTTGCGGGCGGAGCCGGTCACAGGTCCTGTATACATCTACCGGGGGAATGAGGATGGCAGCACGCACGGGCTCGACAATCCCCGATCTGTCGGCGCTAAGAATTGATGAGGGAGCCCGAAAGCCGCGCAGTGGCCCCAAGTGGCCGCGCTGGGTGGCAGCGGCCATAGGGCTGCTGTTATTGGTTTTCGCCGCGCTGTACGCACTCCGCGGGAAGACTGCGCTGGTGGAAGTCGCGACGGCGCAGGCGCCCAGCGCCGGCGGGGAGGTCGCACTTCTAAATGCCAGCGGCTACGTTACGCCGCGCCGGCGGGCCACCGTGGCCGCCAAAATTACGGCTCGCGTTACGCAGATGTATGCCGATGAGGGCATGCATGTGAGAGAAGGGCAGGTTCTGGCCCTGCTCGACGACTCCGACTACCGCGTACGCCTGAACTCCGCTAAAGCCGACCGTGATGCCACCGCCGCTCAGTTGCAGGACCTGCAGGTGCAGCTGGCCAACGCGGAAATCGAACTGCATCGCACCCAGCAGCTTACGAAGCAGGGCGTCAGCAGCCCGGAGGCGCTGGATAACGCGCGCACCACGGCCGACAGCCTGCGCGCGAAAATTGCCATGACCAAGGGGCAGGTCCAGGCCTCAGACGCGAAGATTCGCGTGGCCCAGCAGGATCTGGACAACTGCACGGTGCGTGCTCCCTTTGCCGGCATTGTGGTTTCCAAGGACGCGCAGGTGGGAGAGATGGTTTCGCCCAATTCCGCCGGCGGCGGCTTCACCCGCACCGGTATTGCCACCATTGTGGACATGAAGTCGCTGGAAGTTGAAGTGGACGTCAATGAGTCCTATATCGCACGCGTTCGGCCAGGGATGCCGGTTACATCGGTGCTCGATGCGTACCCTAACTGGCAGATTCCCTCCAAGGTGCGCACCATTATTCCCACGGCTGACCGGCAGAAGGCGACGGTCAAAGTTCGCATTGCCTTCGACCAGCTTGATCCGCGGATTCTGCCGGACATGGGGGTGAAGGTCACTTTCCTGGGCAACGAGGGCAGAGCAGGGAAATCCGAAGGCGTGAAGGTGCTGGTGCCACAAACCGCGTTGCGTAACGAAAGCGGCAGCCAGGTGGTTTATCTCTATAAAGAAGGGCATGCGGAGCGGCGTGCTGTCGGAGTGGGCGAAACCCGCGGCAGCGATACGGAAATCACGGCGGGCCTGGCGCCCGGCGACCAGGTGGTGGTGAGCGGCTTTGATGGCCTGCACGATGGCGAGCGCGTTGAAATCAGGAGGTAAAGCGACTCATGGTCAGGGTGGACGGCAGCGGCGACGGCAGCAGCCTGGTGCAGGTGCGCGGGCTGGACAAGAAGTACCAGCGCGGCGGCGAGGAAATCCACGTTTTGCAGGGGTTGAACTTGGATGTGGACAAGGGAGACTTTGTAGCGTTCATGGGACCGAGCGGCTCCGGCAAGACCACCCTGCTTAACCTCTTGGGCGGACTTGATGTTCCCACACGTGGCAGCATCACCGTTGCGAACGACGAAATCACTCACATGTCGGCGGCCAAGCTGACGGAATGGCGAGCACGCCATGTCGGTTTTATTTTTCAAATCTACAATTTGATCCCCGTTCTCAATGCATTCCAGAACGTCGAGCTTCCTTTACTGCTAACAAAACTCTCGAAATCCGAGCGACGGGCGCACGTGGAAACGGCGCTATCGGTGGTCGGGCTGGCCGATCGCATGAAGCATTTCCCGCGGCAGCTTTCTGGAGGCCAGGAGCAACGGGTCGCGATCGCGCGGGCGATTGTGGCCGATCCCACCTTCCTGTTGTGCGACGAACCCACCGGCGACCTCGATCGTAAGAGTGCCGACGAAATCATGGCCTTGATTGAGGAATTGGTGGGCAGTTACCACAAGACGGTCTTGATGGTGACGCACGACCCGCTGGTAGCGGCTCGCGCACACACCACCCTTCATTTAGAAAAGGGCGTTCTGGTGGAAGGGCATAAGGTGGCACAGCCCGCCGGTGGAGGGTCGATATGAAGTTCAGCGGTATTATCTTGGCCAATCTGTTGCGTAAGAAAGTGCGGCTGTTGCTCACCATCGGTTCGTTTGCTGTGGCGCTGTTTCTGTTTGCCTTCCTCGGGGTGGTACGCGACGCTTTCGGCCGGGGCGCTGACGTAGCGGGAGCGGATCGCCTGGTTATCATCAACCGCACGTCCATCATCAATACTATTCCACTGTCCTATCGCGACCAGATCCTGCGCGTGCCTGGCGTTCGGTACGTAACCCACAACAATTGGTTTGGCGGCATCTACCAGGACGAAAAGAACTTTTTTCCGCAATTCGTGATTGATCCTGAGAACCAGCGCGCGGTGTTCCCGGAATTTGTTGTTCCTGAGGATCAGTGGAATGCGTTTCTGAAAGACCGGGAGGGCGCTGTGGTTGGGGCGCGTACGATGGAGCGCTTCCACTGGAAAATCGGCGACCGCATTCCTATCAAAACGACGATTTGGGGCGGCGGTTCGTGGGAGTTCAACATCGATGGCGTGTATCACGGCAAGCAGCCTCAGGATGATGAAACGCAGTTCTGGTTACAGTGGGACTATTTCGAAGAGCGCATCCCGGAGCGTATCAAGGGCCAGGTGGGGTGGTACGTGCTGCGCGTACAGAATCCCGATGATTCTCCCCGCATTGCCAAGACAATCGATGAGCAGTTCGCCAACTCTCCATACGAGACTCGGACGGAAACCGAATCGGCGTTTGCCGCCGGCTGGGTTAAGCAATTCGGCAACATTCGATTTCTGATCGTGACGATTGGCGCGGTTGTCTTTTTTACCCTTCTTCTGGTGACCGGTAATACGATGGCCATTGCTGTGCGTGAGCGGACGCCGGAACTCGCCGTCTTGAAAGCAATTGGGTTCTCGGACCGCTCAGTTCTCGTTTTCGTGCTCGGCGAATCACTCGCTATATCGCTCATCGGAGGTCTGGTGGGCCTATTTCTGGCGGTGCTCGCAGTTCCAGTGCTGTCAAAGGCCCTCAGTGGAATGCTGCCGCGCCTCTTTCTCTCTTCTACCCTGCTGGCCTTTGGCCTTGGTACCGCTCTTACCGTTGGGATAGTCAGCGGCGCCTTGCCTGGCATCGCGGCTATGCGGATGCGCGTGGTCAACGCGCTGAGGAGGGTTTGAGGGATGCTGGCAAAGCTCTTCTTCGGAATTCTGATAACCGTCGGAGCCATTGTCGCGCTTCTGCTGGTTTTGGCCGTGGTGGGGGGAATCCTTGCCGGCTTACTTGCGCCCATAGTAGGCTCGGTTCCAATTTCATATAACCTGCGCAGCGTAAGAGCGCGCTGGACTTCCACCATCGTTGCCATCCTCGGGATTGCTGGCACTGTCGGAGTCTTCGTGGCAATGCTTTCCCTGGCACGAGGATTCAGGTCTACGCTGGTAGCTTCAGGTTCTCCCACCAATGCTCTGGTGATGCGCGCCGGCGCCGCCAGCGAAATGATGGGTGGAATAACGCTGGATTCTGTCAAGGTACTTCAAGACGCTCCCGGTATCGCTCGGGACAACTCTGGACCACTGGTCACGCAGGAAGTTGTCGGGGTCGTGCCGTTCCCGCTAGTCAGCACTGGTACCGACGCCAATGTGCAAATTCGTGGGGTGTCACCGAACGTGCTGCGCATCCGTACGTTCGCAAAAATTGTTCAGGGACGGATGTTCGTTCCCGGCCTTACGGAACTAGTGGTGGGCAAAAACGCTTCGCGGACCTACGCGGGACTGACGCTTGGTAATACCGTCAATTTCGCGGGTGGTCGCTGGAAGGTGGTTGGAGTGTTCGACGCGGGAGGGTCTGCTTTCGATTCAGAGGTTTGGTGCGACGGGCGAATTCTCGCCCAGGTGCTTAAGCGCCCAGAAAACATTTTTCAGTCAGCAACTGTCCGCCTTGCCTCTGCTGATTCGTTTCAACGGTTCAAAGATGCGGTTACTTCCGATCCCCGGATGAATGTGGACGTAATTCGCGAGATTGATTATTACGCCAAGCAATCCACAACCATGACTCGCCTGATTACCGTGCTTGGCGGCTTGGTGGCCGCTATCATGGCCATTGGCGCAGTCTTCGGCGCTCTAAACACCATGTACTCCGCGGTGGCCGAGAGGGGCCGCGAAATTGCTACCATGCGAGCGCTCGGCTTTTCTGCCTGGCACGTCGTGCTTTCGTTTCTCTTCGAGGCACTGTTGATTTCCTTCATCGCCGGCCTCGTGGGCTGCCTTGCTGTGCTTCCGCTCAATGGCTTAACCACCAACACCATGAATTTTCAGACGTTCTCGAATGTTGCCTTCGCGTTCAGAATCACGCTCGGCCTGCTCGTGTTGGGCGTTCTATTTGGCCTCATTATGGGTGTTCTGGGGGGAATGATTCCCGCCCTACGGGCCGCCTTTCGCCCGGTCGCTGCCGCTCTTCGCGAATTGTGAATGAAATGGTATGCCCTTAGCTCGCGGAAACACCATTATTTGGACGGGTGGCCCACTCAAGCGGTTCTTGCTTGAGTGGGGCAGTTTGCGGAATAAGGCTCAGGGCATGCCTTGGGGATTGGGGCGCTTACTCAATCGGGCAAGGCCATGCTGTAGCCACCTGCTGCCGTCAACGCTGTCCCTCTTGGAACACGGTGGCATCCAGCCCCACTCAAGCCAAGAGCGGGCTTGAGTGGGCCACCCGCGGAGCTGTTCGTGTTAGCGCGGCGTTCTCGTGGCGCTGTGGGATGTCTGCTGACTGGCCGCCGCGCTCGGCGCGATCACTTTCTCAATTTCGGCGCGCAGTTCGTCATAGCTCAGGACGCCGGGATGGTACATGGCGACCCCGCCGCGGCGGTTGATCAGGACCAGGGTGGGTGTGGTGCTGGCGCCGTAGCGATCAAAATTCAGCTTGCTGACGGGCACCGGCATGGCACTTAAGTCGGCGTAATACTGCCGACGCACGCTGTCAATGTACTGCAGCTCGGCCTGCGGCGTGGCGGGTTCGCCATAAGCAGCGTATCCGTAACGCTGAGTTGGGCCGAGCAACGCCAGGCCCTTGGGGCCGTACTCGCTCTCCAATCGGCTGATCACAGGCTCTTCGTGCTTGCAGTCAGCACACCAGTGAGCCCAGAAAAAAAGTAGTACGGGGCGACCGCGCAAGGCGCTGAGGGAGGGCGGTTTGGGCCCAATGTATTGAGTCTCCACCAGCGGAGGAGCGGGCCGGCCTTCCAGCGTCAGCAGGTTAAGGTTCTTCTGCAAGCGGGCCTGCAACGAGGTTGTGCCGTACTGGCGGAGGGCCTGCCGCAGCAAGGCGAGCGCGGCGCCGCGACTACCATTCTTCGCTAAAGCCTGAGCTTGCACCTCTAGGGC
>DATJFA010000430.1:0-2581 GCA_035496015.1 Terriglobales bacterium
ACTCAGACCGTATGTAATCCGGCTCGATTTTCTTTACATCCTTCACCGCGGCGGGCCCCTCTGCATTCAGGAGCCGGGAGAACACTGTGAAACGACTTCTTCTCATCTCGCTCTGTTGTTTCGTCCTCGGATCTTTTTCTCTGGCTCAAGGGAAACGGAAAGTCATTCTCGATCAGGACGCCCGCGGCCCCGCGACCACCGACCAGCAGGCTATGCTGCTGCTGCTGCAGTCGCCTGACGTCGAAACGCTTGGAATCACTATCGTCAGCGGAGACCAGTGGCGTGACGAGGAGGTCGCTCATACCCTGCGCATGCTGGAATTGACCGACCACAAAGATGTCAAAGTTTATCCCGGCGCAGTCTTCCCCCTCATCAACAGCAAGGAAGAGATTGCCCGCTGGCAGAAGCTCTACGGAGTCGTCAATTACCAGGGCGCATGGAACGAGCGCAAGATGCCCGGCGTGAACGGTGCCGCTTACACCGGAACCTGGAACTCGGGTGTGTATCGCGGCCCCTTCGATGTTCCGCCGCTGCCGGAGGGCAATCCCACGCTGAAAGCCGAGTCTGAGGACGCAGCGCATTTCATCATTCGCATGGTGCACCAGTATCCGCACCAGGTCACCATTTATGCGGGTGGCCCCCTAACCAACCTCGCGCAAGCCATCAGCCTCGATCCCAGTGTCCCCGATTTGGCTCAAGAACTGGTGGTCATGGGCGGAAGCGTCGCGCCCCAGGTAGAGATGGCATGGGCGACTTCCAATCGCCGCGAATTTAACTTCTGGTGGGACCCTGAAGCTGTGCACATTACGCTGCGTGCGCCTTGGCACAAAATCACCGTCACTACAGTCGACATTTCGGTCAAGACCCGCCTTACGAAAGCCATGATCGATCAGATCGCCAAGGCCGGAACCCCTGCGGCCCAGTACATCGGCAAGTGGGCGGACGAAGAATTCTTATGGGACGAACTCGCCGCTCTCGCCTGGCTCGATCCCAGCATCATCACCAAAGAAGAAAAGATTTACATGGATATCGACATCTCTCACGGCGCCGGCTACGGCAACACGCTGGTCTGGCTGCCCGGAAACCAGCCTGGGCTTGGCGAGCAACTCGTCCACTCACAGGTTGACGTGAATCTCGACAAATTCTATGCAATGCTGACCGCGCTGCTTGAGCGTGCGGCTCACTAGCGCAGGTGAGGTACGGCATGCCGCCGCTGTACCTCCAGGCTCGCCTGAAAGACGTCAACCGGCGGATGGCTTGGGCCGCATCCTCCTATGCCACGCATACAACAGCGCGCTTCCAATCAGGATCAGTCCAATGCACAGGCCGATCCACACTCCCACCGCTCCCCACCCCAGGCGAAAACACAATACCCATCCCAGCGGCAGCCCGATGAACCAATAAGCCACCAGGTTTGCGATCATCGGGGTGGCTGTATCTCCCGCGCCTCGCAACGCTCCCGTCGCCACCGTTTGCAGGCCATCGAACAACTGGAAGGCCGCCGCAACCAGCAGCAGCGTCGCGCCCACTCCGATTACGACCGGGTCCGGAGAGAACAGGCGCGCAATCCCTCGCGGAACCGAAACGAAGGTCAGCCCTGAAAGGGTCATGAAGGCCAGCCCCAGCAAGATCGCCGACCATCCCGCCCTTCGTGCTCCCGCCGCATCTCCCGCTCCCAGGTGCTGCCCCACTCGCACTGCCGCTGCCGAACTGATTCCCAGCGGCACCATGAAGGCCAGCGCGGCGCAATTGAGTGCAATCTCGTGTCCTGACAACGGTACCGGGCCCAGCTTTGCGCACACCGCGGTTGCCGCCGCAAACGCGCCAATTTCCAGCAGAATCTGCGTCGCTGCCGGAGCGCCCAGCCGCAGCAGCGCTGCGATTCTCTTTCCATCCACGTGGATCGCTCCCCGCCACCCCGGCAATTTGTATTTGTGCTCGGCCCACAGAATCGTTCCAACCAGCACCAGCGCCATATAAATTCGCGCAATGCAAGTCGACCACCCAGATCCGATAATGCCCATGGCTCGAAATCCCAGGTGTCCGTAAATCAGCGCCCAATCGCCTGCGGCATTCACCAGGTTCGCCGAGATCAGGGCAAACATGATCGGATGCACCACGTTCAACGCCTGCAGGTAACGCCTCATCGCGAAATAAGTCAGCAGCGGCAGCGTGCCCCAATTCAGCGCCATCAGAAATGGCGTCATCGGCCCGACCAGGTCGGCGCTGATGCCGAAACTCTTCATCAGCAGCGGCCAGTACCGTACTGCCGCCATCAGAATCGGCGTCAACACCACCGCCATGAACAGTCCGTTGATGAGCGAATGGCGGGCATCCTTCAGGTCTTTGCGGCCGTAGGCCTGCGCCACAAAGGTGTCCAGTCCAAGCAGCAGCCCGCCGCCGAAAATTACGATGCTGTGGTACAGCGTTTGCCCCAGGCCCGTCGCCCCGATCGCCACTGCGCTGTTCGGCAGGCGCCCCACCATCACCGTGTCCACAATTCCCATGCTCATCCATCCCACCTCCGCAATCACCAGCGGCAAGGAGAGCTTTGTGGTCAGGCGCACCTCGCGCCGTAGTC
>DATJFA010000431.1:0-4017 GCA_035496015.1 Terriglobales bacterium
GGCCGATGGCGGTCACATCCACGCCCAAACTCTGAGCGGCCCCATCCGCCTCGAGGATGTGGCCCACGGTGATGTGGAAGTTGTTACCGTGAGCGGACCGGTCACCCTGGAGAATGCCGACGGGCGCATGGTTACGGTAAATACCACGGATGCCAAAATCACTTACAACGGTGACTTCGGCGACAGTGGCGACTATACCTTCGCCAATCACTCCGGCGACATTGATGTCACCCTGCCGGCCAGCGCCTCGGTTGACATCACCGCCACCTCTGAAAAAGGCGGCGTGACTAACGATTTTCCTTTTCACGCGCTGGCCCATACTGCCATTCCTATGACCCAGGGAAGATCGTTTGCCGGCACCGCCAATGCCGGTTCCTCTTCGATTCGGCTGCGTTCCTTCAGTGGTAAAATCCACGTCAAGAAAAAGTAAACAACCGCGTTTTTGCACCCTGAATGACCGTGGCCAGGGCGGCTCTCGCTTTTTTTCCGGAGATCCTTGCGCCTGCACGTATGGGAGGTTTGCCGACTGAAACGAGCTGCCAGACAAGCCAGGGCGGGCACCCGCCGCCGCTCGCTTACGGGCCAACCTGCGCCGCGGGCGCAGTCGGTGTTTCTGGCAGGCTTCATGGGCGCCGGCAAGACCAGCGTGGGTGAGGCGCTGGCCGCTCACCTGGGTTGGCCCTTCATTGATCTGGATGGGCGGATCGAAGTCCGACAAAAGCGCAGTATTTCCGACATTTTCCGCGACTCGGGGGAAAGCGAATTTCGCCGGCTGGAAAGCGAGGAGTTGCAGCGGGTGCTGGCGGAGGTGGAGGGGAAGGGGGCGGTAGTGGCTTTAGGAGGAGGCACTTTCGTGCACCCCGCCAATGCTCACTCGCTTCGTAATTGCGGCTACACTGTCTTTCTGGACGCCCCGGTAGAACTGCTGTGGCAGCGCGCGCAGGCGGACGGCGCGCGTCCCCTGGCCGCCTCTGAGAACCACTTCCGGCAATTGTATGCGGCGCGCCGCTCGCGTTATATGGAAGCGGATTGTTGTGTGCAGACCGGCGGCAGGCCGCTGGCTGAGGTGGTGGCCGAGATAGCGGCGGGGCTGCCCTGGGCAACGGGAGAAGGAGAAGAGCAGTGAATTCAGGCAGGGCCTGGACGGTGGCATTTTGCGTGGCAGTTCTGGCGATCGCCGCCGGCGCCGATAGCGGCAGCAAAGTAGTGGATTCCGGCACCTTCGGCATCTTCCGCGGCGGCAAGCGCGTGGCCACGGAAACTTTCAAAATTGAGCAGGAGCCGGGCGGCAGCACCGCCAATTTTCAGCTCAAAATCGACGATGGTTCCAAGGAACCGGCGCAGACGTCGGAGATGGAGCTGACCAGTACCGGCTCGCTTAAACGTTACGAGTGGCATCAGTTGATGCCGGAGAAGGCGGAAGCGCTGGTCACTCCCAATGACCCTTTTCTTCTGGAGAAGATGGTGAGCGCCCCGGGGGCCAAGCCGGTGCAGCAGCCTTTTCTGGTGCCGCCCACTACCGTAATCCTGGACAATAATTTCTTTGCGCAGCGCGAATTGCTGGCCTGGCGTTACATGGCCGGAGGCTGCAAACCGGGAGCCAAGGACATGGAATGCAGGCTGGCGCCGGAAAAATTTGGCATTCTGGTGCCGCAGGCCCTCAACACCGCCACCGTAACCATGGAATCTGTGGGCTGGGAGAAGGTTCCGATTCGCGGAGCGGAGCGCACCCTGATCCGCCTGAACCTGAAAACCGACAACGGCAACTGGGCCTTGTGGCTGGACAACAACTACAAGCTGGTGCGCTTGTTGATAGCGGGCGAGAATACGGAGGTGCTGCGCGACTGAAGTTGGCGTCGCGCAGCTTTTCCCCGAGGTGAGCAGTGGCCTTGATTGACACACGCACGGCGCGGGTCCTGTTCACCGCCCTCCTGTTTCTGGCCGGGCTGGCCCTGGTTTATCTGACCCGCCGCACCCTGGTGCTGGTTCTGTTCGCGATTTTCTTCGCCTACCTGGTGGAACCGCTGGTATCGCAAATGGCGCGCTGGGTCCACACCCGCACTCGCGCCATTGGCGTCATCTACCTGGGTCTGGCGATTCTGCTCACGGTGTTCTTCTCCTTCATCGGGCCGCGCATTGGCCACGAGGCGCAGAAGCTGACGGAGAATCTGCCCGCCCTGCTGCGCAACATCAGCTCCGGACAGATTGCACTGCAGATCGGCTCGCAGCGTGGCTGGAGCGCCCACACCCAGCAGCAGGTGAAAGATTTTCTGGCCGGGCACAGCGGCGAGCTGGCTGAATTGGCCAGCCGGGCCGGCATCCGCCTGGCTACCGTGGCGCAGAACATCTGGTGGATGATCCTGATTCCCATCCTCGCCGTTTTTTTCCTGCGCGATGGCCGCACCTTCACCGACGTGGGGCTGATGATGATCAACAGCCGCCCCCAGCGGGAACTCGCGGAGGGGGTGATCAACGACCTGAACGACATGCTGGCCCACTTCATCCGCGCCCAGCTCACGCTCGCCGCCCTGGCCCTGCTGGTATACGTGGTCTTCCTGGGCATCATGCGCGTGCCTTACGCCCTGGTGCTGGGTACCGCCGGCGGCATCCTGGAGTTCATTCCCGTGGTGGGGCCGTTCGTTGCCGCCGTGCTCATCATCGGGGTCGCCCTGCTCATGAGCTACCAGCACCTGTTCTGGCTGGCTCTTTTTTTGGGGGTTTGGCGCCTGGTTCAGGATTACGTCACTCTGCCCCGCATCATGGGCGAAACTATGCAACTGCATCCCCTGGCGGCCATTTTTGGCGTGCTCGCTGGGGCCGAAATTGCGGGCGTGATTGGCGTGTTTCTTTCCATCCCGGTTATGGCCAGCCTGCGCATCGTGTGGCGGCGCTGGCGGATCTACGCGGAAAAGAAGAAGTTCGGCCCCCTGGAGGGCTTCGCCGCGGTCGCTCCCAATTCCGGAACAACACTGTAGCCCCCGCTGGCGCTCACATTCAGCTCGCGAGCTTCGTATCAGGGCAGGGCTTCAGCCATGCCGCGGTGATGTCCATAAACGGCGGCTTTAGCCGCTGCCGACAAACGCCGCACAGCGGCTTGAAGCCGGGTTCCCTTGAGTGGGTTACAGAAGGCGACCAGTCGCCGTTCGACCGATGGATTTGAGGGAACTACCTGAAGGGGAATGGTGGGCACTGCAGGACTCGAACCTGCGACCTCGTGCGTGTGAAGCACGCGCTCTAACCAACTGAGCTAAGCGCCCTCGCTTGCATTAATCTTTTAGATAGTAACAACTACCGGCGAAGTGGGGCAAACAGGGATCTCAGCGACCATTCACTCGCCGCAATGGCGGCAGGACAGCAGGCCGCTGGAGTTCGCCCGCAGCCAGCAACGTGGTTTCCACTTCCTCCGCTTCACGTTCCTGTCGGAAGATAATCCGGATTGTGTTCTCTTCCCTCTCCACCTGCACAAAAGCGAGAGTATTGCCTTCAATTTGCAGGTGTATTTTTGAGCCCTCAAGGGTAACGGCGGACATAAGAACTGCCCCCTAAGGTTAGGATGTGAGCCGGCGGTAAAGAGGCCGCTTGCCAGGACACGGAACTGGTTCCCACGGCCAGCGGAAATTTGACTGTACCCCTGTGTATGGGGCAATGCTTGTGACTACCGGCACTGTCGTTGGTGACGAACCAACACCCGAAAGGCGGCACAGCCCCCCTGTTACTTCGATAAAGGTGGCGCAAGGAGAGACCAGACATCCAGGGCTGCGCCCGGCGGTGCTGCCGTGATAGCCTTTATCGGACGGCAACTTAGCCCGGGTAACCGGGCCCACAGGTTCCTAAAGTAATGGGCAGCGAACGCCCTACCCAATCCTCATCTCCACCGACCCAACCGCCCCTGGCCAAAGGCAACGGCCAGAGCCCCTCCGGGAGCCAAATTTCGGCGCAACTTTCTGCTGAGGAACGGGTTTCGACTAGTGTGACCAGCGTTGCCATGGCGCCGCAAATGCCTGGCACGGCGAGGTT
>DATJFA010000432.1:0-10878 GCA_035496015.1 Terriglobales bacterium
AAATCGCGTTCATGTGACGGCACAATTGATCCACGCCGCCAGTGACACGCATGTTTGGGCCGAGAGCTATGACCGCGACCTCAATGATATTAGTTCTTTGCAGAGCGAAGTAGCACAAACCGTTGCGCGGCAAGCCGGGGCGACAGTGTCTCTTCCTGCAAAGCCGGAGAAGCCCGTCAACCCAGAGGCCTATGAAGCCTATCTAAAGGGCCGCTATTTCGCCAACATCCGAGGTCCTACAGTAGGGAAGGCGGCGGAATATTACCAGCTCGCTATCGAGAAGGAACCTACCTTCGCGCTCGCTTATGCTGGCCTCGCGGAATCGCAATGGAGAGGTGAGGATTTCGCCGCTGCCAAGAGGTCAGCCGAGAAAGCTCTTGAGCTGGATGGGACTATGGGTGAACCGCTCGCCACGCTGGCCCAGATCAAGGCTTACAACGACTGGGATTTTCGAGGCGCCGAAGAGGACTACAAGCGTGCCATCACTCTGAGTCCAAATTATCCGCCCGCCAGGCAGTGGTATGCGCAATTCCTCGACTGGATGGGAAGGCTGGATGAAGCTATGGTCCAAATCGAGATCGGGCAACAATTGGACCCTCTGTCGCTAATTATGAGTACCGATCGGGCTGAAATTCTGCTGCACATGGACAAACTCGATGCGGCTAAGGTGCAGATTAAGAAAGTGCTGGAGTTGAATCCAGCCTTTGAGACTGCCCCTGTTGTTTTAGGGGAAATTTATGAGCGCGAGGGGAAGTATGATGCAGCACTTGCGGAGTATAAAGAGATGATCAGATTGACAGGCCAACGCGACGATTACGAAGGTGTTTCAGTCGTCATCGAAGCAAGACTTCGTGCCGAAGCGGGAAGAAAAAAAGAAGCCACTCAACTGCTCACTCGCGCAGAACAGCTGTTAGCGAAACGCCCCCCTCCAGAACCGTGCGGACAAGCCCTGGCATCGGCGTACGCTGCATTGGGTGACAAGAACAATGCTTTCATGTGGCTGCAACGAGATTACGCGGTTCGCTGGCCAGATATGATCACCTTGAAAATGGACAAAACCTTGGATCCCCTGCGCAGTGACCCACGTTTCGCGGATCTTCTGAAACGTGTTGGTTTCCCGCAATGATTCTCAGTCAAAACTAAAGTGCTCGCATCAATTGGCGATAAATCGCCATTACCACTTCTCATCCGATTCCCCTCGTGCTTGGCTCCAGGCTCACCTAACACCGCCCCGCCCGTTCCCGTCCCCCACTGCCCGCCCCCCGCGCCTCCGCTCGCCCCCCGTGCAACGCGCGTCCGGCTGCGCCACCCTGGAGAACGCTATTTCCGTTCGCGATTCAGAAAATACGCCCCGCTGTTTACTGGGGTGCGGTCTGTGGGCGCTGTACATTACCCCGTGATTCAGGTCACAGGTAAGGAGGAGCCGGGTGCTGCCGCCAGTGCACGACAGTTATCCCGGGGGACCTTTTCGGCAGCTCTTTAGGGCGTACCCATCGCTATGACGCCCACTGGTCCGCTGGCACCCGATTTTTCGGAGAGTATGCTGCCAACCAGTTGCTATTCACAGTCATCGCAATTCATTGTTTCCGTTGTTCTTGAGGAGCGGAATGAAAGCTACGAAGAAATCTGCAACCCTGCGAGCCAGAGAACTCGCCCAGCTGAGCAGGAGCACCCGTGAAAGGGCACGTAAGCTGATTTGCCAATCGAAGCTGCTGCAACAGCAGATTCAATCGGTAAAGGCGAACATTTTTGGACTAGCTGAGGCGCAGAGCGGTCCCGCTAATCAGGTCTTAGAAGAAGAGTGAGCTTTGGCTTTCTTAACGGCAGTTTTGCTGGGAGGCCTACTGAACGTTTCCCGGAATTGTTTTTGGGCCTTATCGCGAACTGCAATGCGCTGCAGGATGCCGTTTAGGATGTAGCCACTGATGGTGCGGCGCTCCGCTTTGGCTGCCTGGCGAATCAGTTCGGCCTCTTCAGCCGTGCAACGCACCAAGAGGGCTGTGCGCCTGACTGGGTGGTTTTCTTCCATTCAGGTATTTTAATACCGGCCCGCAAGCAGTTGCTATCATCCGATAACAAAGGCCGAGCCCAAACTCCTTCGCAGCCATTCCATCTCACTTTTGATTGGGAACAGCCGAAATCGAGCTTACAGAGGTTGAGAAAGCCCTGTCCTTCCTAGTTATTCAGGACAGGTCGCAGCTTGGAGCCTCACCTGTTAAAGACGGAGTCCGGTATGATTAAGACGTGAAAGCTGGTGGCCGGTTCCGGCGGCGCATCCTATTGGTGGACTGCAATGAAGCCTTACTTTTGCGTTGCTCGGATGCGCTGCAGGCCGAAGGCTTTGACGTTATCACCGCCCGGAATGGATTCGAGGCGTTGAACGTCTTGCGCGGTGCCCGCCCCGACGTGCTCGTCACCGACCTAAATCTGCCACACATGTCAGGATTCGAGTTGCTGTCCGTGGTTCGTAAGCGGTTTCCACCGCTTTCGGTGATAGCTACGAGCGGCGAGTACACGCCCATTACCGTGCCCCGCGAGGCAATCTGCGACGTTTTTGTCCCTAAAGGCGCAGATTTCCTTCCCGAGCTGATCAAGGAAGCACGCGCAGTCATCAGCGAATCACCGATTCGAGGCTCGCAACCAAGATCCGCTGTGGCCCCCGTCTGGATCCCTCGTTCAGCCACCGGTTACATCGTCCTGACCTGCCCGGAGTGTCTGCGCTCCTTCTCTGTTTCTGCGCCCAGATCGGGTCCTGCTCGTGACGTCTGCGTTTTCTGTGACACGGAAGTAGCCTTTCAAATGGCTGGCCAGCCCACAACAGCACAGCGCAGGTCAATGGAGGTGCGAAGGACGGCTGACAAAGTCCTTGCCCGAAGCCGCAAGCTCCGTACCAAAACCCCTACCTAGTCGCCCTCGCCTCCTCCCACTCCGTGATTCAGGTCACAGCATTTCTCCGCACCCTGGAGTTTTCTATCTAAGGGAGAACTATGCGCGCCCGTACCGTCATTGAACCCTTCCGTATTAAGAGCGTGGAGCCGATTCACTGGACCACCCGCCCGCAGCGCGAAGCCCTGCTCAAGGCCGCCTTTCACAACCTGTTCCAGCTCCCGGCCGATGCCGTGCTCATTGATCTGCTTACCGACTCCGGCACCGGCGCCATGTCCACGCGCCAGTGGGCGGCCATCATGAAGGGCGACGAAAGTTATGCCGGCAGCCGCAGCTTCGACCGCTTCCGCGATTCCGTGCGCGACATTTTCGGTTTCCGCCACGTCATCCCCACCCACCAGGGCCGGGCGGCGGAGCGAATCCTGTTCAGCGTCATGTGCCGCAAGGGCGACGTCGTTCCCAACAACACCCACTTCGATACCACCCGTGCCAACATTGAATTCGTGGGCGCCGAAGCCGTGGACCTGCTTCGCCCTGAAGGCCGCGAGCCTTCGCTCGTCCATCCGTTCAAGGGCAACATGGACGTGGAGGCACTGGAGAACCTGATCGCGCGGGTGGGCCGTGAGCGCGTTCCCCTGGTGATGCTCACCATTACCAACAATTCCGGCGGCGGCCAGCCCGTCGCGCTGGAAAACGTGCGCGCGGTGAGCGCCGTCTGCCGCCGCCACCGCATTCCGCTTTATTTCGACGCCTGCCGCTTTGCCGAAAATTCCTACTTCGTCAAGCTGCGCGAAAGTGGCTACGAATCGAAAACGCCCAAAGAAATCGCCCGCGAAATTTTCAGCTACGGCGATGGCTGCACCATGTCCGCCAAAAAGGATGGCCTGGCCAACATCGGCGGCTTCCTCTGCACCAACGACGACACGCTGGCGCAGCAGGAAAAGAACCTGCTCATTCTTACCGAAGGCTATCCCACCTACGGCGGGCTGGCCGGCCGCGACCTGGAAGCCATTGCCGTGGGCCTGCAGGAAGCGTTACACGAGGATTACCTGCGCTACCGCATCGCCTCTACCGCCTATCTGGGCAATCACATTGCCGCCGAAGGCGTGCCCATCGTGCAGCCTCCCGGCGGACATGCCATCTACCTGGACGCGCGCGCCTTCCTGCCTCATATTCCGCCGCAACAATTCCCCGGCGTGGCTCTGGCCTGTGAGCTTTACGTTGAAGGCGGCATCCGCAGCGTGGAAATCGGCACGCTCATGTTCGGCGAGGCCGCCAAAATGGACCTGGTGCGGCTGGCCATCCCGCGCCGCGTCTATACCCAAAGCCACATTGATTATGTGGTGGAAATCATCCTGGAGGTCTGGCGCCACCGCGAGCAGGTGCGTGGCCTGCGCCTGACTTACGAGGCGCCCTTCCTGCGTCATTTCACTGCGCGCCTTTCACCGCTGGAAACCGCCGTCGCCCAGCCGGTATGAAGGTCAAACCGCTGCTTGCCTGTGAAATTCTCCCCCGCGACGGACTACCTGCCAGGCACGTAACGCCTTGTGTATGAGCAACTTGGACCTTGACCACAATTGTAAATTTCAGGGATACCACAGGATTTCCACACCCGTGACGCCAAGTGGTGACAGCTATCACAATCCTGCTAATCTCCTTCACCACGGAGGCACAGAGACACACAGGACCTCTGATTCCGGCAATCCTATTGGCGTCATGCTGAGGCACTTCAGTGCCGAAGATGAGGCGCTTAGCGGGCGTCCGAGCCCGCTGCCGAAATCCTGAGCATAGCGCAGGACCTCCGCATCTGGCGCGTCCCACCACGCATGTTCGAATGCACACGAGGCCCTTCGGGGCTGAAGCTCGCTCCGGGTGACGCGCGGACGCGGGTTTTAAGTGAAAGTGGCGGAGCAGAGAAGGATTGGGACCACTGTGGAAGCCCCGGGCTTTAGTCCGGGGACAGGCGCCTTTTGATCCGGGGAGGCGCGAGCCGAGCGTGCGAGGCGAGCGCCACCGGCCTCCTAGCGGAACTTATATCCCGGATTCAGCTCGCACCGGTAAACCTTCGTCTGGTCCTTATCTTCTCTCACGTTGCAGGTGGCCCAATTCAGGCACAGGCTCGGCCCCAGGGGGAACACAATCGCATTCCCGTTCACCTCGGCCTCGATGCTGGGGCCTTCGGCATCCGGCGGCAGCGTAAAGTTCAGCGCCTGCCCGAAGATCACCGGATAGGAGTCGCGAATGGTCTCGCTCACCATGGGGTGGTAGACCTCGGCTTCAAACAGAAACGTCGCCGTGTCCGACCAGTTGAACACGGTGATCTTCACGTTGCGCCCGTTATTGGAGAAATCGTTGGAAATGGTGCGCGTAAACGGGCACGGTCCGGCAATGCAGGAAACTCTGGGATTGCGGAACTGGTTGCCCTCGCCCGCATCCAGCGTAAGGGAGCCGACGGCCGCCCTCCATCTGCCATCGGGCGAACAAGGCTCGTGGCCGCGGCAGGGCACATTCCCGGTGTTCGCGACCTGAAACGTCCGCACCGCGCTGCCCACGTTCAACGCCGAGGTACTCTTCTGTGAATATCGCACCGCGACGGATGTTTTGGTTATCACCCCTCTGGTGGGAACCGGCGCCGGGTGCGGGGCGAGCGACAGCGGCTGCATGCGCGCCACCAGCAGCCCGCCCGGCTTCACATTGTTCAGGATCAGCGGCCGATACCCGGAGTGGGCAAAACTCAGCGTGATGGGTTCTCCCGGCTTCACCCCCGGCTGCAGCCTAACGCTGAAGTAGCCGGCGGCATCCGACTGCGTCGTGCCTGTGGCCAAGCCGCCGGACCCGATGATCTGCGCATCGGCGATGGGCTGTTCCTTGTTGGGGTCGGCATCCTGCCGCATTACCGCCCCTTTCAGAGTCACCGGTTGCGCCTTGGGAATCCGCGACCAGATGATCATGCCCGCGACCATTGCGCCACCAAGGATGGCCACCGCCGCGCCTAACGCAAACTTTTTCCCGCCCCCCATCCTGACCACATCTTACGCCAGCGCCCGCCGGGCAGCGGCATCCGGAATTTCCCTTAGTCGCTCTCGCCCCGTTATCTTTCCGGCACCCGCGTCTGCACTCCACCTGGCGAGCAGCCCTCGGTTAAAATCGGAACCGTGGACGAAAGGAGCGACAAGCACCGAAAACTTACGCGCCGCGATTGGCTCCGGGAGTCGGCTTCCCTCGGCCTGTCCCTGCCTTTCGCCCGCGCTGGCCTGCTTCCGCTGCTGCAGTCCGCCTCGCCGAGTCAGCCGGCCCAGTCCTCCTCGCATTGCTTTGCTCCTCCTCCCGCCCCCACCGCTCTTTCGCCTGACGACATAAATTTTCTCGACGACATCATCAACGCCGACTTCTGTTTTTTCTGGGAGCAGGCCAGCCCGCAAACCGGCCTGGTCAAGGACCGCTTCAACGTGCGCGCTCCTGATAGCCGCGTGGTGGCCAGCGTGGCCGCCACCGGCTTCGGCCTCACCGCCGTTTGCATCGGCCACCGCCGCGGCCTCATCACCCTTCCCGAAGCCACCGAGCGCGTGCTCACCACCCTGACCTTTCTCTGGAAAAAGCTCTCCACCCATCGCGGCTTCTTTTTTCATTTCGCCAACGTTGATACCGGAGAGCGGATGTGGGACTCCGAGGTCTCCTCCGTGGATACCGCCATCCTGCTCTGCGGCGTGCTCACCTGCCGCCAGTATTTTCATCATCCGGCAATCAATCTTCTGGCCCGCCAGATTTTTAATCGCGTGGATTGGACCTGGCTCTCTGAAGACACCACTCTGCTGCCCCAGGGCTGGACCCCGGAGGTCGGCTTCCTGCCCTCGCGCTGGGATTACTACAGCGAACTCATGATGATGTACCTGCTGGGCATGGGCTCGTTCACCTATCCCCTGCCGCCCGCTGCCTGGAACGCCTGGAAGCGCACCACCTTCTCCTACGACGGCCTCACTTACGTGGGCGCCTTTGCTCCTTTGTTCGTGCACCAGTACTCCCAGGCCTGGTTCGACTTCCGCGGCAAGCGTGACGCCTACGCCGACTACTTCCAGAACTCCGTGCTGGCCACCGACGCCCACCGCCGCTTCTGCCTGGAACTGGGCACCCGCTTTGGCTCTTACAGCAACGACCTGTGGGGCATCACCGCCTCCGATTCGCAAAATGGCTACGTGGTCTGGGGCGGCCCCCCGGAGATGGGCCCCATTGACGGCACCATCGTCCCCAGCGCCAGCGCCGGCTCTCTCCCGTTTCTTCCCCAGGCCGTAATGCGCGTGCTGCGCACCATTAAAAGCCGCTATCCCAAGGCCTGGAGCCAGTACGGCTTCGTCAACGCCTTCAATCCCGTTAAGGATTGGTACGACAATGATGTGATCGGCATTGATACCGGCATCACCATGCTCATGGCGGAAAATGCGCGCTCCAATTTCGTCTGGAACACCTTTATGAAAAACCCCGAAGTGCAGCGCGGCATGGAGCGCGCCGGCTTCAAAGCTTACCCCGCGCCAGGAATGCAGGAATCCGCCAGCCCCGCAAAGACCTCCTAAGCTCTGCCTTTGCTTCGCCCACATGGGCACGTGGGTGGTGACTTTCATCACTCGATACCCGCTCATTAGTCACTGCTTCGAGGTACATAAACTTCTAAGCTTAGCCTGGCAGGTGGGGTGAGCAGGAGCACTTATGACTGCTAATTATGTCCTCCTCGCTCTGCTTGTCATCCTCGGGCTGTACATTCTGGACCGCATCGTTTTGGCCGCCCGCCAGTTCATTCGCTTCCGCGGGAAGATGCTGGTCACTTGTCCGGAAACAAAACGCCCCGCCGCCGTCAAAGTTGACAACTGGCGCGCCGTGCTGGCGCCCCTCGCCGCTCCACCGCCCCTGCATCTGAGTGCCTGCTCGCGCTGGCCCGAACGTGGCAATTGCGCCCAGCCCTGCATTTGCCAGATCGAGGAAGATCCCGAAGCGCACCGCGTGTGGACCATCGCCGCCCAATGGTATGAAGGCAAGGACTGCTCCTACTGCGGCCACCCCATCGAGATGAACCATTTTGAGCATCCCCCGGCTCTGCTCGATGTAGAGAAAAAGATGATGAAGGAGTGGAACGGTCTGCCGGCGGAGAACCTGCAGGATGCTTTCACTACCATGAAGCCGGTGTGCTGGAACTGCTACATCACCGAAACTTTCATCCACGAGCATCCCGGCCGCACCGTCATCCGGCCCTGGAAGCACTCGCCGCCCTGGGCCAGAAACTGAGCGTGTGGAGGCGGGGCTCCGCCGAGCCTGGACGAGGCACGATTGTGTGGAGGCGGGGCTCCGCCCCGCCTGGACGAAGCCCCAGACCACCGTGGAAGCCCCGCACTACCGTGGAAGCCCCGGACTTCAGTCCGGGGAAACATAGCCCAAGAACTCCTTTGTCATCCTGAGCGAGCGCGAGACGAGCTTGCGAGTCGAGCGCGAGTCGAAGGACCTTGCGTTTGCCGCCTGCGTACCGGAAGCTGAGGTGTTCAAGTCGGCCTGCCGAAATCCTGAGCACAGCGAAGGAGCTCACAGAACGCCGGGCCAGGCAGCCTCCAGTCGTCCTCACCCCAGCTTGAGCGGCCGCTTGTCCACGTCCGCCTCTTTCACCGGGCGATATTTGTGCCACAGGTGCAGGCCGCCGGCCACTATGACGCCCACCGCCACGCTGATCACAAAAAACCAGCGCGCGGGCGGCAGCATGATCACGATCACGGCCACGGCTATGGCTACTACGATAAGGCCCACCACACCCCGTGACCGCTGTCCTTCTCCCGCGTCCGAGCCACCATCCATGATCGCGTCCCCTGCTCTTATTCTAGCCCTGGCACGCTCTCTCTTATCTTTGCCATCCCGAGCTGCGCGGCCGAGTTTGCGAGGGAGCGCCGCAAATAGACCTGCTTTTCAATGCTGCAGGGAAAATCCGAACCTGGTTTCGTATCTGTCGGCTTTTCGGAACACAGATCGCTTGTTAACTACTTTGCTACTTGCCCTGCCGCTCCCTTCGACACAGAATGTAACCCCCTGCAGCGATGCGCGCGAGTCTGTTGGACGAGCTCACTTGCCCGCCCCGTTTGCAGTCTCCCCCAATTTGGAACCGTTTACTGGAGAGCCGTCTCCGTGTCCATCACATGTCGTGTGTTCCCTCGGGGCTGCCGGCAATTCCTCCGCAGTGCGCTTGGCCTTCCCGCTATCCTGTTGCTGTCAGCGACCTTATTTGCCCAGCTCCCCCGGCCGGTTTCCACCCCCGCAGGGCCGGAACACGACGATCCCCTGGCCCTCGAACTGTGGTTCCAGCGCGGCCGCATCGTGCCCGGCAAACCGGGCGCCGCCGCCCAGTTCCTGCGCCACGCCTATCAGCAGAAAATGAAGTTGCGGGCCGCGCGTCTGAAGGTCAGTGGCGCGGCTATGACCGCCTATTCCGGCGCGCTGACCACGGCCACGCCCTCATCAACTTCCACTACCAGCTATGGTGGCTGGGTGCCGCTGGGCCCCGCTCCCCTCAACTCCAACTCCACCGGCAGCCTCGATGATCAGGATTACGGCCCGGTGGTGGGACGTGCCACCTCCGTCGTGGTTGACCCCGGCGATCCCACCGGCAACACGGTTTATGTGGGTGGGGCGTACGGCGGCGTCTGGAAATCCACCAATGCCGCCGCTTCCGATCCCTCGGCTGTAACCTGGAGCCCGCTGACCGACCAGCAAGCTACCTTGGCGACAGGCTCGCTGGCGCTTCAGCCCAGCAGCAGCGGTCCCAGCAGCGTCATACTGGTGGGCACCGGCGAAGCCGACTTCTCCATTGACTCCTATTACGGCCTGGGCATCCTGCGCTCCGTGGACGGCGGCAACACGTGGACCCTGATCAACTCTACGACCAATGGTATTGGCTTCGCCGGCTCGGCATTCGCCAAAATTGCTTTCAGCACCGATAACCGCAATTTGGTCGTGGCAGCTGCCACCGGTGCGGGGAATGATGAGGGAGCGAGTGCGGTCGGCGGCAGCAGTTCAGTCGGTCTCTTCACTTCAACGGATGGTGGCCAGACTTGGACGTTGACCCAGTCAGGCTTGGTCTCTGGCGTTGGCGCCACCTCGGTTATCTATGACTCCGCTGGCCATAAATTTTTTGCCTTCCAGCAATTCCAGGGCTATTTCTCCTCCCGTGATGGCGTGAACTGGACTCGCCTGGCCAGCCAGCCCGGCACTGCTCTGCACAATTGCCCCGCCGGCAATACCGGCGTGCCGGTCTGCAACGTCTTTCGCGGCGAGATGGCGGTGGTGCCTGGCCGCGAGGAGCTTTACACCTGGTACGTCACCATTGATAACCAGGGCAACATCGGCGACGGCGGCATCTACAAGACCACCAACGGAGGTTCCACCTGGCAGCAGGTTAGCGACACGGGAATCACCAACTGTGGCGACGGCACGAACAGTGGCTGCGGTACTGAGCAGGGCTGGTTCAACCTGACCCTGGCCGCCGTGCCCAACGGTTCCAGCACCGACCTTTACGCCGGCGCCGTCAATCTCTACAAGTGCTCCATCACCGCCGCCAACAGCCTGTGCGCCGCCAGTCCCTTCATCAACCTTACCCACGTCTACGGCTGCACGCCCATCGGCTCGCTGGCCCATGTCCACCCCGACCAGCACGGGATGGCCTTCCTGCAACTCAGCCCTTCGCAAGTTGTCATGTACTTCGCCAATGACGGCGGCATCTACCGCGCCCTGAACGGCTACGCGCTGAAATCGGGAACCTGCGGCGCCACTCACAATGCGTTCCAGAACCTGAACGGAAGCATGGGCTCCATGGCCCAATTCGTGGATTTCTCCAACTCTCCTACGGACGCCGCCACCCTGCTGGGTGGCACCCAGGACAATGGCTCGCCCGCCACCGACGCCACCTATGGAAGCAAGTGGGTCTCGGTGAACGCCGGCGATGGTGGCTATAACGCCATTGATCCC
>DATJFA010000433.1:0-2475 GCA_035496015.1 Terriglobales bacterium
GCTGCGTGAGGATTTCAGGCTGCAGATCCCAATTTGCGTTCTCTTGGTTCTTGTTCTGCTTCCGTTGGCGAAATCTGGTTCCCCGCCCGTTTCCGCTACTCCCGACTTGCTCCTCCTCAACGCGCACGTGATTACTATGGCTCCGGGTCAGCCCAGCGCGGTGGCTATTGCCGTTTCAGCTGGCCGCATCGCCTGGGTGGGAACTGACGCGGATGCCCGCCGGTTGTATCCCGGCGCAGCTAGCGTACTCGATCTGCACGGCGCCACTGTGCTGCCGGGAATCACTGATTCCCACACCCACCTCATGGAACTGGGCAAGAGTCTGCTGCAACTGAATCTGAAAGATGTGCCCAACGACAAGGAAGCGGTAGAGCGTGTTAAGCAAAGAGTCGCGGCCGCCAAACCTGGGGAATGGATACTGGGTTGGGGCTGGGACGAAGGGAAGTGGGCCGCGCATTATCCAGATAACCGGGCGCTGAGCGCGGTGTCGCCCAATAACCCTGTGTACCTGGTCGGGCTGCATACCTTCGCGGCGTGGGCCAACAAGCGGGCGCTGGCGCTGGCGGGTATCGACAAGAACACCGCAGACCCCGAGAACGGGAAAATTTTGCGCGACCCGCAAACCGGTGAGCCTACCGGCATATTGCTGAATCACGCTCAAAAACTGGTCGAGTCGCATATCCCGCCGATGACTCTGCCCCAGGTGGAGCAGGCGATTGAATTGGCGGCACGGGAGTGCGTGCGCAACGGCTTGACTTCAGTTCACGAAGCCAAGGTGACACCGATCATGGTAGATGCCTTCCGTGATCTCGTCCGGAAAAACCGCATGCCGCTGCGTGTTTACGCCATGCTGGACGGCGCCGACCAGCAAATGGTAGCCACATGGCTGCAGCGCGGCCCAGAGATAGATCCCCAGCACCGTCTCACCATTCGCGCCTTCAAACTTTTCGCCGACGGAGCGTTGGGTTCGCGCGGTGCCGCCCTGCTCGAGCCCTACAGTGATGCTCCCCAGACTCGCGGCTTGATGACCACCCCCGAACCGGCGGTTTACGACCTCACCCGGCGCGCTCTGCGACGCGGATTCCAGGTCTGCACGCACGCCATTGGCGATCGCGCTAATCGCCTGGTGCTGGATGCCTACGAGAAAGCCATGCACGACGTGCCCACGGCCCGCTCTCCTCGCCTTCGCGTCGAGCACGCCCAGGTGTTGGCGCCGCAAGATATTCCCCGATTTGCCAAGCTGGGCATCATTGCTTCCATGCAGCCCACTCATTGCACATCCGACAAGGCCTGGGCAGAGGCCCGCCTGGGTCCGCAACGCGTCAAAGGAGCTTATGCGTGGCAATCGGTCCTGAAGACTGGAGCACACCTGCCCTTAAGCTCGGATTTTCCAGGAGAGACTCTAAACCCCTTCTATGGAATTTACGCGGCCATCACCCGCCAGGACCCCCAGGGCAATCCCCCCGGCGGCTGGTATCCGGAGCAGCGGCTGACATTAGCCGAAGCCTTGCGTGGCTACACGCTCGAGGGCGCCTATGCGGAATTCGAGGAGAAGGACAAGGGCAGTATCGAAGCTGGCAAACTGGCCGACTTTACCGTCATTGACCTCGACCCTGCCAAAGTTCCGCCCAAGGATATCCTTAACACCAGGGTTTTAAAGACCATCGTAGGGGGCCAGGTTGTTTACGACTCGGCGAATAGCGAAATGAGGTGAACCTCTATTTACCGCCCCCGCTGCGTTCCTCGATGCCTTTCAGCGCCCCCAGAATAAGGTTATAGGCTGCCTGGCGCGAAATCCCTGTTTTGTCATTGTCGCCATAAGGCGTGGACGCAACGCCGAAAGCGGCGGCCTTTTCGTAGTGGAACATTTCCGTTAAGGCATTCGCCAGTTCCATGCTGGTTGGTCCACCCGGCACCCGTAGATGATGGCCCGGCACTTCGGCTGGATCCAACGCATCCATGTCTACGTGCACATATATAACGTCACTATTCTGGGAGAGTCGTTCCATCATCTTCCGCAGATTCTCCGAGCGGGTGCGGATGTCTGCGACCGAAAGCTGTTGAATCTGGGAGCGGTCGAGCAGGTCCTGCTCCAGCGGATCGGTGTCACGCACGCAGGCTTCCGCAATATTGCGGGGAGCGACTGGCGGATCCAGACCCGCCTTCAGCCGCATGCGGGTGAGCGCCATGCCAGAAGCGATGGCCACCGGCATGCCGCCCAACATACCGCTCAAAGTCGTTTCAGGGGTGTTGAAGTCGCCGTGCGCGTCCACGTATACCAGTCCGAGCCGCAGCGGCCGCGTGGTTGGCCCGGAATGCTGCAGGCCGGCCAGCATTCCCGCCAGCGCGCTGCAGTTGGCCAACAGTCCCACCGGAAAATACCCCCCGCGCCGCTCCTCTGCTACCAGTTTTCCCAGGTCCCCGTTCGCCAGCGCTAGCCGGTTCCACTCTCCATAAGCCTTCTGCTCGTCCTTC
>DATJFA010000434.1:0-2171 GCA_035496015.1 Terriglobales bacterium
CGGGCGCCAATGTTCTGCAGGCCGATGGCATTGAGCATGCCCGCCGCAGTTTCATAGAGGCGGGGGGCGGGATTTCCGGCCATCGGCTCCCTGGACAAGCCCTTGGTGACAAAGCCGCCGATCTTGTCGAGCGCGACTATATCCTCGAATTCGATGCCATAACCAAACGTGCCGCTGGCGGCCAGGATTGGGTTACGCAGCTGCAGGCCGGCAAAGCTGACACTCATTTCCGGTTTCGGGGGCAGAGGCCCGCTGCTGCTCATGGTGTCCCCTCCGCAGGCGCTTCGATGCGGTGCTGGGCGAGAGCCTCGGTCAGCACATGACCGACGGCGCCGGTAGGAGCATTTATGCCCAGCAGCGAGGCCAGTGTAGGCGCCAGGTCCACGGGCTCGGCGTGCTGGTGATACATGCCGGGCTGAAAGGGCACACCGAAAAAGGCCAGGGGCACGTGGGTATCGTAGCTGTAGGGTGAACCGTGGTCGGTGCCATGGGTGTCGCCGATGGTGAATGGCGGCGGCACGCCCAGCACATACCAGCCGCCGTAGGGCGAGTAGCTGTGCAGGTACTGGCGGCCAAGTTTAGTGTCGGGGGTCTCGCCGCGGGCCAGTTGGGCCTTGGTGTAGAAAGCGCGCATGCCAATGCGCTGGAGCGCTTCGCCGACCGCCTGCTCGGCGGCAGCTTCTGTCATGTGCAGGGCGGCAAATGCCGGCTCCGACACGAATGCATTGGGATAGAAAATGTCGGTAACGTATTCGCGCGGATGGCCAGGGGAGAGCCGGGCGGTCAGCATGCGGTTAACTTGTTGGCGCAGTTGCTCATGGTCGCGGCCGGAAGCCGGAATACGCATCGCTTGAGCCGTGGCCGGCAGTGGGGCGACGCCGTGATCGGCAGAGAGCGCAATCCAGACGCTGGCCAGACCGAACTGCTTCCCGAGGAAATCGAAGAAGCCGGCCAATTGCTGGTCCATGGCCACAGCCAGGGCACGAATCCTGGGCGAATCCGGCCCCAGGTCATGCCCCAGAAGATCGTTCGCCGAAAGGCTGATGGTGAGCAGATCGGTTGCAGGACCCGCACCCAGTTTTTCGTTAACGATCAGGGCACGGGCAAATTCCAGCTCATAATCATTGGCGAAGGGGGTGGGACCAACCACGGCAAAGAATTCGGCGCCCGGTTTACGCGCGGTGTCGAACAGCACGTTGCCGCTGCTGTCTTTAATTGCTCTGTTCCAGTACTTTTCTGCAGCGTGGCCTTGGTTGAGCTGTTGCACCCAGGGGGGCAACTGGTCGCGGTAGTAACTGGAGGTAATCCAGGCGCCGCTCTTCTTATCAATCCAGTAGGCGCCATCGCCGGCCCAGCCGGCGGGGAGGACCGCAGCACGGTCCTTGAGCGAAATGCCGAATACGCGCGACTTGCCCTGAGTGGCGAGTTTGAGTTCATCACCTAAAGTGCTGGCCAGCAGGTTGTGCGGGGAAGCGCCGGTGCCGCTGGCGCCTACGAGGTGGGTGGAAGCGTCTTCCACTGAGGTGACCTCGCCCTTCTTCTGCGCGTCCCACCATTCATTGCTGAGAATGCCGTGGCCGTTGCTGTAAGCGCCCGTTAGCAGGGTGGCATGGCCCGGCGCCGTGCGCAGATTGGCGTAGTCGTAGTTGCAATCCGTGAAGTAGGCGCCATGGTCCATCAACAGGCGAAAGCCGCTGGAGCCGAAGTCGTCGTAATAGCGCTGCGGGTAGTCACCGCGAAACTGGTCAATAATGATCACCACCACCAGTTTGGGACGGGCATTGTAGGCGGAGGCGAGAGCCAGGCCGGGAAGCAGACAAAGGACGCTGAATACAGAACAGGCTATTCGAATGCGGGAGTTCATCGCACGGTAGTGTAGCAGCCCACAGGCGAGCTACGCTCGTGGGCACATTCAGGGCGCCTGTGCCAAAACAATTCTTCGCCGGATGACACCCTGCGCAGCTTTCCGGTACAGTAATTGTTCCCCATGCTGGATTTGAATTTTGTACGCGACCACCTGCCGCAGGTGGAGGAAATGCTGACGCGGCGCGGCATGAATGCCGCCGAGGTGCTGGGAGAATTCCGCCAGCTGGACGGAGTGCGCCGCCAGCATATTACCGAATTGGAGAGCCTGCAGGCACGGCGCAACAAGGCCTCCGACGAGATCGCGC
>DATJFA010000435.1:0-3686 GCA_035496015.1 Terriglobales bacterium
GGCGGATCGAGCATGGCGTTGTGGTCGGCAAAGGGAATGTGCTGGAACACCATGCGGTCGTTGTCTTTGTCGAAGGAGGCAAAGCCGCCGTTCTTGCACTGCATGGAGAGCACCCACGCGATGGCACGCTGCACCGTTTCATACTGATAGCGCCCGTTAGGGTGTTCCACCTGACTCAGCCCCAGGTTGACCATGGCGGTGTCGTCCACGTCAGGGTAGAACTCGTTGTTGAACTCGAAATACCAGCCGCCGGGCTGGCCTTTTTTGTTCTTAAACGCCCAATCGCCTTTATGCGTTACCTGCTTCTGCAGGATCCAGTCCGCCGCCTTAACCATGCGCGGCTCACTGCGCGGCACCCCGCTTTCGCCCAGCGCAAACAGCGCGTACGCCGTATCCCACACCGGCGACATACAGGGCTGCATGCGGAAGGTCTCTTCCTCTTCGATCCCCAGCTTCTCGAATTCGTCCATGGCGCGGATGAATTGCGGATCGTCCACCGAGTAGCCCAAGCAGCGCAACGCGATGATGGAGTTCATGATGCCGGGGTAAATGGCGCCCAGACCATCGCTCATCTCGAACCGTTCCAGCATCCACTCCTCGGCCGCGCGCAGGGCAATCGAGCGCAAGGGGCGAATATGAATCGCTTCCAGCCAGTGCGTCAGCTTGTCCAGCGCCAGGAAGAAGTTGCGCCAGCTCAGCAGCCTCTGCGACCAGCGCAGGTGCAGGTTCACACCCCGCATGGTGCCGTTGGGAAACAGCTCCTGAATGCCCATTTCCGTCGGAATTTTCTTGAACGGCTTTTTGGCATAGGCAATGGAAAGCGGAATCAGGATGGCCCGCGACCAGGAGGAAATCTCGTAAATGTTGAACCAGAACCAGTTGGGAAACAACACGATCTCCGGCGGAATGGCCGGCACCGCGTTGTAGTCGTACTGCCCGAAGAAACACAGGTAGATTTTGGTAAAAGTATTAATCGCGGTCACACCGCCCAGTTCGGCTATGCGCTTCCGCGCCCGCGCCAGCGCCGGGTGCTCTGGGCTATAACCCGCCAGCTTGAGCCCGAAGTAGGCCTTCACGCTGGCGCTAATGTTCGAGGGTCCCCCGGCATAAATGCCCCAGCCGCCATCCTGGTTCTGGTGTTGCAAAATGTAACGGGCGGCCTTCGCCATGCGTTCCGGGTTGCCGGTGCCCAGCAGCGTGTGCAGCAGGATGTAGTCGGATTCCAGCGTAGTGTCGGCTTCCAACTCTCCACACCAATACCCTTCCTCACACTGCTGAGAAAAAAGGTACTTGCGGGCAGCATCCACCGCCACCATGACCCGGCTCTTCAGGTCATCAATCTTGCCGAACCTCATTTGTGGGATGGTGGAACTACTACCAGAGACATCTTCCATGAAATCACTCCGATGCCACGGCGGGCGCGCTGGCAATTGCTTCGACAATCTCGGGCGGCAGGCCAAAACGCACGTCTTCGGGCATGACCTCCACCTCGCGCATATTGGTGAACCCCTGCCCGGCCAGGTACTTCATTACTTCCTCGACCAGGCACTCGGGAGCGGAAGCTCCGGCGGTTAAGGCGATGGTCTTTACCCCGTGCAGCCACTCCGGGCGAATAGCCTTGTAGTTTTCAATCAGATGGGAGGCCGCGCCCTGGTTGCGCGCCACTTCTACCAGGCGGTTGGAATTGGAACTGTTGTCGGAGCCGACCACCAGCAGCAGGTCGGCGTCAGCCGCTACGTGTTTCACAGCCTGCTGGCGGTTCTGGGTGGCGTAGCAGATATCCTGCGCCGCCGGACCCTTGATGTTGGGAAAGCGCTTGCGCAGGGCTTCGATAATGTCCTTCGTTTCGTCGAGGCTTAGCGTGGTTTGCGTCAGATAGGCCACGCGGTTGGGGTCGGGCACAACCAGGTCATCCACCTCGTCCGGCGTACCCACCACCTGAGTGACCATGGGGGCTTCGCCCAGCGTGCCAATGACCTCGTCGTGATCGCGATGCCCAATCAGAATCAGCGAATAGCCCTGGCTGGCAAAACGTACCGCTTCTACGTGCACCTTGGTGACCAGGGGGCAGGTGGCATCAATCACCCGCAACTTCCGCAAATCGCTAGCCTCCCGCACCTCCGGGGAAACGCCGTGGGCGCTATAGATGACCCGCTCGCCGGCGGGCACCTCTTCCACGCTATCCACAAAAATGGCGCCCTTAGCCGAGAGCTCTTCCACCACAAAGCGGTTGTGGACAATCTCTTTACGCACATAGATCGGCGGCCCGAAGGTCTCCAGGGCGATGCGTACAATGTCTATGGCCCGCACTACTCCCGCGCAAAAACCACGAGGCTTTAGCAAAAGCAGGGTCTTGTCGTTTTCCAAAATGTTCATCTAACCCCTATTTAGGGCCTGGTTACCCACATTTATCCTTCAAACCTACCTTAACCTCCCCTGCCGGGTCAACGTAAGCCACAGAAAAGCCGAGGATTAGCATTGTTCGGCTTGATTCCTGCAGCGAACGGCGTCAGGCATGGGCGCGCAACATCTGCTCCGCGTTACGCCGCGAAGCCTCGGTCAGCCGGGCCCCGCTCAGCATGCGGGCCACCTCGTCTGTCCGCTCACTTCCCTGGATTCGCCGGACCGTGGTCCGGGTACGCCCTCCTGCTATGCTTTTTTGGATGAGATAATGATGATCCGCGAAACAGGCAATTTGTGGCAGGTGAGTGACGCATACAACCTGGCTGTTGCCCGCCAGTTCCTTCAACTTACGCCCAACCGCCTCGGCCGCCCTGCCCCCTATTCCGGTGTCAATTTCGTCAAAAACCAGGGTACGTTGAGCCATCCCTGGGCTACGGCGCCGACAGGCACTCTGGCCGGCTTCTACACAGGCTTTCAGGGCCAGCATGACCCTGGACAGCTCTCCTCCCGAAGCAATCTCCTCCAGGGGCTTTTCCGGCTCGCCAGGGTTGGTTGCAATAAGGTAAGCGGCGTGGTCAAAGCCCGTGGAGGTCCAATTCCCTTCTTCGTCCGAGGCGCTGACCTGAATGCGAAATCGCGCCTTCATGGCCAGTTCGTTGACTTCGTGCTCTACCAGCTTTTCCAGCTTGCGGGCGGCCTCCTGGCGTTTGCGGGAGAGAGCTTTAGCCGCGGCGACATACTCCTGGGCCGCGTTTGCCAGCTCCTTGCGCAACTGACCCAGAACTTCGTCCTTGTTTTGCATCTCCCCGATTTTGCGGCTGACCTCTTGGCCGAAGGCGATGGCATCCGCCAGGGTTGGGCCGTATTTGCGTTTGAGGCGATCGAGAATGGCCAGGCGGTCCTCCACATCAGCCAGGCGCTCGGGAGAGGCTTGCACGCCGCCGGCGTAGTCGCGCAGGGTGGCGCCGGCATCTTCTACCGTGATGCGCGCCGAATCGAGGGCGGCAGATAATTCCTTGAACTTGGGCTCGAAGCGCGCGAGTTCTTCGATTTGGCGCTGCGCGGCCCGGAGTGCCGAAGAAGCCGAGGCGTTGCTCTCGTAAAGCACGTCATAGGCGCCCATGGCGGCGGCGTAAATTTTCTCCGCATTCGCCAGCACCCGCTTTTCAGCTTCCAGGTGCTCATCCTCGCCCGCCTGGGGGTGGGCCGCCTCTATTTCCTTCTGCTGAAAAGTCCACAAATCGAGCAAGCGCAGGCGGTCCTGCTCGTCGCGCTCCAGCTCG
>DATJFA010000436.1:0-3766 GCA_035496015.1 Terriglobales bacterium
AAGCTGCAGGCTGCGGCGGGCATCTATGTCGGTTTTAGGGGTGCCGGTCTTGTAGTCCACGATGGCGACCCGCTGGCCGTCAATGCGGTCGAGACGGTCAATGCGGCCTTTCACCAGCATGCCCTGTACGGAAAACTGAAAGGTCTTTTCCGTGGAGAGCACTTGCGGGAGGGGAGCGCCGGCGCTGCTTTCGTAAAAGGCGGTGAGTTGCTCGCGGCCCAGCTTCAGGTAGAGGTCGCGCTGGTGTTGGTCATCGAAGGGGAGTTCGGCCAGCGCGTTTTCGAAAACTTCGATCAGTTGCTCGGGGGTGCGGGGGCGGCCCACGCGAATAGCTTCGAAGTAATTGCCCAAAGCCAGGTGCATGGCGGAGCCGAACTGCAGGGCAGCGGAAATATCGCCCGGGATGTTCCAGTCCCTGTAGATTTTGAATTTCAGAGGACAGGTTTCGTACATCTCAATGGCGCTGGCGCTGAGCGGCCCGGTGAGCGCGCGCGGGGAAGGCGGCAATAGCAGCCAAGAGCCAAGACCGGCCACGCCATTCACGGCGGCCTGAGCGGCGAGACTAAGTTCCGGTTCCCGAACGCGCCACCCCGGGGCCGGAACATGCGCCTCCATCAGCTCGCGCACAAAGGCGGTAGGCCGCGGGTTTTTGCCTTTGCTGGGCTTGGCGTAAATGCAGAGCGAATCGCGGGCGCGGGTCATGGCCACGTAGAACAGGCGACGCTCTTCCTCGCGATGCAGTTCTGAGCTGTCGCCTTTAGCCAAACAGCGCGGGTCGCGCATGGCCGGCGGCATCTCGAACAATTTCTCGCGGTAGTTAGTGGGAAAGGAATTGTTATTGGCGCGCACCACGAAGACGTGATCGAACTCCAGGCCCTTGGCCGCGTGCACGGTCATGAGCTGCACTGTAGTGACCGGATTCTGAGGCGGCTGCTGGAAGGCGACGGCGCCGCCGGCCTGGGGGAAGAAGTCCATATACTCCAGAAATTCTTCCAGGCGTTTAGTGGTGGTAATGGGCTTGTCGCTCCATTTCTGCACGAACTCGCGAAAAGCGGCCACGGGAGGAGTTGCGGGCGCGATGCCAAAGCGCTTGATAACGATGGCCAGCGCAGCTGTCGCCTTCCAATCGGCTGCCGCCACCTCGGCGCGCGCGTTCTCCAGCGTTTTCAGAACTGCCTTGCCGCCGGCAACCTGAGAGAGAACGGTGACCAGTTCCGGCTTCTTGCCGGCGGCGCGCAAAGCTTCGCGCATGGCGGCGCCATCCACGCCGAAGATGGGGAGGGCGGCGACGCGGAACAGGGCTTCATTATCCGGGGGCGCGAGCAGGGCGCGCAGGCAGGCAAGCAGGTCGCGCACCTCGCAGGTTTCAAGCGCGTTCAGCCCTTCCACGCGGAAAGGAATTTTGCGGGCGGCCAGTTCCTTCACGACCTCATTACGATGGCCGTGGGAGCGGTACAAAACGGCGCAACGGGGGCGGGTTTTGCTTTCGGTTGTGGCTGACGTGCGCAAGATTCGGCCGGCCTGCTCGGCAATGTCGCCGGCCTCTTCGCCGGTCTCGGCCACCATGACCAGGCTTACCGGCCCGGGCGCCAGCGGCTTCCCTTCCCGCCTGGCACGACTCTCGCGCTCGGACAAAAGCGGCCGACGCTCGAAGCGCTCCTTCTTTCCAATGCGGCAGGCCGGCGAGGGGTTCTGCACAATCACCGCGCCCGCGCAGTTGAGGATTGCGGAAGTGGAACGCTGGTTGCGGTCGAGGACTACGGCTTGGGTATCGGGGAAACGGGCCACAAACTCTTCAAAAGCCGCGCTGGAAGCGCCACGGAAGCGGTAGATGGCCTGGTCGGGATCGCCCACGGCAAAAATGTTGCGCTCCCTCCCGGCGAGCAACTGGGCAAGCTCGATTTGCGCGAGATTGGAATCCTGAAATTCGTCGATCAGCAGGAAGCGGGCGCGGGCCTGCTCCTGGCGCAATATTCCTGGATCGGATTTCAGCACCTGCATGGCGCGCAGGATCATGTGGGAGAAGGTGCCCAGATTGTCGGCGGCGAACATGTCTTCCACTTTGCGGAAGACGCGGGCTATTTCGCGGCAACGGACCAGCACGTCTTCGCGGGTGAGCTTGTCCGTGTCTTTGCTGCGGGTGACCCGAGGCGGCTCGTGCTTGCCTGCTTCCAGCTCCTGAACATACTTTTCGTAGTCGTCCGCGGACTTGAGCTCGTCGTGGCAGTTGTCGAAGAAGTCGAGCAGAGCTTCCAGGAATTGCGCCGGTCGCACCGCCCGCGTGTAGTACTTAAGCTGCAGTTCGGGCAGGCGGCGGCGCAGGTAGACCCAGAGGTCTTGTGGCTCAACCACGCGAAACGCCTGGCCGCAGTCCTGGAGAATGCGGTAGCAGAACGCGTGGAAGGTGGTGGCCTGCAGGCCGGCGGCGCCGGCACCCAATTCTTTGGTGACGCGCTGCTTGAGTTCGTCGGCGGCGTTATCGGTGTAGGTGATGGCGAGAATTTCACTGGGGCAGGCGTGGCCTTCGCGGATGAGCCTAGCGAGGCGCTGGGTGAGCACCGTGGTTTTGCCGGTGCCGGCGCCGGCGACCACCAGCATGGGTCCGGCGATGTGCTCCACGGCCTCCCTCTGGCGCGGGTTGAGCTCCAAAGCCGGAGCCGAGGGTGCAGGAGCGGAAAACAACCCCAGTTGCGAAGACGAAACGGCGGGTTTGCGGCCGGCGGGCATAGATTGGCGGGGGAGCTTCATATTATGGGGGAGCCTACGGTTGGGAGCAACGGAGATTTTCCGAGCGGCTCAAGGTTTCAAGGTTTCAAAGTTTCTCACCGGGGCTACATCACAGGGGCGTGTGATAGCGGCGTATAATCGAGGTTTAGCGCGCTGTATTCGGGCGCTACTGGAGGGTCTTCCGTGAGTTCGCACATGCCGCCACGTCCGGGACAGCAGGCGCCTGGGCCGCAACCGATTCCCGGAGTAGATGCGATCGTCGCGGTCGGGTCGGGCAAAGGCGGGGTGGGCAAAACTACGCTGGCGGTTAACCTGGCAGTGGCGCTGTCCAAACTGGGGCACAAAGTCGGCCTGCTCGACGCCGACGTTTACGGTCCCAACGTGCCGCTGATGCTGGGCGCGAGCGCCACGCCGAGGGTGATTGGCGAGAACCGCATTGAGCCCTTGGAGCGCTACGGCCTGAAGGTTATTTCTGTCGGCTTTCTCAACCCCGGCGACCGGCCGCTGATCTGGCGCGGGCCCATGCTGCATTCCATCGTACGGCAGTTTTTGGGACAGGTGGAGTGGGGGCAACTCGACTACCTGGTAGTGGATCTTCCTCCCGGCACCGGCGACGTGGCCCTTTCGCTGATTCAGACGGTGCCGCTGACGGGCGCCATCGTGGTTTCAACTCCGTCAGACGTGTCGCTGCAGGATGCACGCAAGGCCATTGAAATGTTCCGCCAGGTGAAGGTAGACATCGTGGGACTGGTGGAAAACATGAGTTACTTTGTGTGCCCGCACTGCCATGAGGAGATCGATATCTTCTCCAAGGGCGGCGGCGAGCGCACGGCCAAGCAGTTCGACATTCCCTTCCTGGGGCGGGTGGAGCTGGATCCTGAAATCCGCAAGGCGGGCGACACGGGGCTGCCGGCAGTGCTGGCGGGCGAAGAGGGCCCGCACGCCAAGTCGCTCTACGAATTCGCCCGCAAAGTGGCGGGCCGCTTAGGGGAAATCAAGGCAGCGGCGGGTGAAAACGTAATTCAGATCCAGTAGTCAG
>DATJFA010000437.1:0-3035 GCA_035496015.1 Terriglobales bacterium
CGGAACTGGGCACGCGAACCTTTAAGCGCTTAGAATACCCGCGGCTAAGGCCACTCTGACATTGATACCGCCAAGCCAACCACCCGCTGCCAGCTACCAATAGGACAAAATGGCGCTCTCAACGTACATTGACGCGATCAACACGGCGCTGGCAGAAGAAATGCGCCGCGACGAGCGGGTGTACGTCATCGGCGAGGACGTGGGCGTAATGGGCGGCGTCTTCAAGGCAACCAAGGGGTTATACGACGAGTTCGGCCCCGAGCGCGTGATTGACTCGCCTTTGGCCGAGGGCATCATCATCAGCTCATCCATCGGTGCCGCTCTTGCCGGCATGCGTCCGGTGCCGGAAATCCAGTTTTCCGATTTCATCACCCCGGCTATGGATGCCCTCAGCCAGCAGGCGGCCAAGCTGCGCTACCGCAGCGCCGGCAGCCAGACCTGCCCCGTTACCGTGCGCGTGTGCTATGGAGGCGGCGTGGGAGGCGGTCTCTATCATTCCCAGACCAACACCACCTGGTTTGCCCCTGAACCCGGACTGATCGTGGTTGCGCCCTCCACACCCTACGATGCCAAGGGCCTGCTTAAAGCCTCTATTCGCGATGACAACCCCGTGATCTTTTTCGAGCACAAAAAACTCTACCGCTCGGTGAAGGAAGAAGTTCCAAAAGAGGATTACCTGGTTCCCCTGCTGAAAGCTGCCATTCGCCGCCAAGGCAAGCACGTCACTGCTATTTCCTACGGCTACACTCTGCAGCTGACGTTACAGGCAGCGGAGCGCATAAAGCAGGAGCATGAGTTCGACGTGGAAGTCCTGGACCTGCGCACCCTCTCGCCCTTGGACAAGGGCACGATTCTAGAGTCCGTGGCCAAGACCCACCGAGTGGTCATCATTTACGAAGACCACCGCACCCTGGGCATCGGCGCCGAGGTTTCCGCCGTCATCGCCGAAGAAGGTTTCGATTGTCTGGACGCCCCGATTGTGCGCGTTACCGCTCCCGATGTGACCGCAATTCCCTTCTCCGCCCCGCTGGAAAGATTCCACATGCCTTCGGTGGAGAAAATCGTGGCCGCCCTGAAGCGCACCGCCGAATACTGAGTAAGCACGACCTGCTGTTTCCTTCCAACGGCGCTCCTCAGCCCAGACCCAGCCCGCCATCCACGGCCAGCACCTGCCCCGTAATGAAATGGGGCGCCGTGGCGAAGAACATCACCGCGCGCACCACCTCTTCGGCGCTGCCGTTGCGCTGCATCGGCGTCTTCCCCGCGATCCGCCGCAGGAAGCCTGCATCCCGTCCCTCGCCCAAATCAATCATCCCCGGAGCCACGCAATTCACAGCAATCTCGGGGGCCAGCGCTTTGGCCATTACCTGCGTCAGCATGGCCAAGGCAGCTTTGGACGAGCAATAGTGGGCGTGCGTGGCCCACGGCCGGAGCCCGCCCAGCGAGCCCAGCTGAATAATGCGGCCTTTTCGCTGCCTCAGCGGCTTCACGGCGGCTTGCGACATGAGGAAAGGCCCGCGAGCGTTGGTGGCGAACATTTCATCCCACTGCCGCACCGTGATTTTTTCGAACTCCACGGTTTCATAAATGGCGGCATTGTTGATCAGCAGGTCCAGCCCGCCGAACTCGCTGATGGCCTTCTTGATCGCATGGCGGACGCTTTTTTCATCGCGCACATCGCAGCTCAGGACCAATGCGCGCGCTCCACGCCGGCGAATTTCCTCTGCCGTCCGCCCCGCTTCGCGCTGCGACCGCAGGTAGGTAATAGCTACATTGGCGCCTGCTGCGGCCAGCGCCAGGGCAATCTCCCGCCCGATCCGCCGCCCCCCTCCAGTCACCAGCGATGTTTTGCCTTTCAGTTTCCCGCTCGACATGGCCGCGATTGTACCCTGTGGATTAGTCCTCCGGTCACTTGACCCTGCCATTGGTTGGGCTACCGTAAGCAGGATGGAGCAGATCAAGAAACTCTACCGTGTCGTGCGCTGGATCACCTTTGCCGGGTTCGTCATCAGCACTTTTCTGCTCCTGAAGAGCCCTGATCCCATCGCCCAGGCGCTCAACCCCGCTTTGGCGAAACAGAACGCCGAATCGTTTCAGCAAAAGCTCACGCAACTGGCCAACGCGCAATCCTTGGGCGAGGAGGGAACGGAAGTGCACTTCACCGCCCCTGAGGTCAACGCCGCCATCGCCCAAGCTACGGCTGCGCCGCCCGCTCCCGTGCGCCCCACTCCGGCTTCGAAACCTGCGCCGCAGCCCACAGCCGAGCAGGTTCCGATCAAATCCACCCTTGTGGGTTTTGAAGACAATGTCGTCAAAGGCCAATTTCTCACCGAGGTGTATGGCAAGGACGTATATATCACCGTGGCTGGGCGCCTGGGCAGCCGCAACGGCTACGTTACTTTCGATCCCACGGAATTCAAGGTGGGCGACCTGAGCGTGCCCGTCTCCATGGTCAATCCCGTCCTGCAGCGCAAACTGGCTGACCCGGAGAACCGCGACAAACTGAAGTTGCCGGCCTTCGTGAAGGATTTGCGGGTGGAAAACAGCGAATTGGTAATTGCTGAGTAGCGCCTACTTCGATTTGCTGTCGCGCTTGCCGCGAACCAGGTGCAGCATGGAATCCAGGGTTTCCGCCAGATCGTCCTGGCACCGTTGAGCTGACTTCTGGGCCACTTCCTCTGTATCTCTCTGGAATTTTCCCATGACTTCCGCCAGGTACGTTTGCAGCCGCGGCGCCATTGCCTTTTCGAATTCGGCCAGACGGTCGGTCATTTCGCGGGACTTGCGTTCCGCCAGTTCCTCTACCTGGCGCTGCGCTTCCCGGCTGCGCTGCTCGATATGTTCGCGCGCCATCTCCACCGCCATGTGGATGCGGCCCTTGATTTCTCCGCTGGTCTCCACCACCGCGTCGTGCACCGCCTGCCGCAGCCGCTCCATTTGGTTTTCCATCCAGCCCTGGGCTTCGTCACGCTGCCGCTGGAAGGCGCCGTTTTGAGCTTCCGCGCGCTGCCGTTCCTGCTGCACAATTTTCAGCA